>JAAYBY010000088.1 GCA_012729935.1 Clostridiaceae bacterium
GCGAGCAGTATCAGACGAAGCAGACTGACAAAAGCCATGAATGCTGACGCGACATAGGTCATCGCTGCAGCGCGAAGTACTTTTTTGGCACCTGTCAGTTCATCGGCTGTCAGCATTCCCTGCTCTTCCATCACACGGACAGCGCGGCGGCTGGCATCAAATTCGACCGGCAAGGTCACCAGATAGAACAGCACCGCGCCAGCAAACAGAATGATGCCCAGAGTAACAAGAAAGGGCAGCTGAAAGAGAAACCCGAAAAAAGCGACATAAGGGCCTGCAGAAGAACCCAGCTGGGCGACAGGTACAAGTGCGGAACGGATTTTGTTGGCGAGAAATCCCTCATTGTGCTGTACAGCGTGACCCGCCTCATGCGACGCAACACCGATCGCGGCGATGGATGTGCTGTCGCAGGTCGCATCAGAGAGTCTAAGCACATGGCTTCTCGGGTCATAATGATCAGTCAGATCTCCCGGAGTCCGTTCAACCCGAACATGATCCAAGCCATACTGGCTGAGAATCCGTCTGGCTGCGCTTTGACCCGTATAACCGGATCGGGCGGATATTTTACTATACTTTGCAAACGTACTTTTCACTCGCGCCTGGGCAATGAGAACCAGCAACAGCGCCGGAATAATCAGCAGCCAGTAGCCTGCATCAAATCCAAACAGGAAAAAGTCTGTCATCGAACCCGCTAGAAGATTCATGATTCCTGTCCTCCCATCTTCTGTCCCATTCGATAATTGTGAGCGCAATCACGGCAGTGCAGGCGCTTACCGGATTCCGACTGGATTTCCAACAGATCGACAACGCCGCTTCCACAGACAACACTCATGGCCTCACGGCTGCACAGGCAGATGGTTCCCGGCTCCTGACCTTCAGCCAGATCACGAATCTCCTTATCTCGACAAACGCGTGCACGATGGATCTTTAATCGTTTCTCAGAGCACCAGGTGTACGTTCCCGGCCAGGGATATAAGCCGCGTATCTGGTTGTGGATTTGTTCATCTGTCCTGGACCAGTCAATTTCACCCATGTCCCGTGTCAGCGGCGGTACTGAAAATGCTTTGTCCTCATCCTGTGCGCGTGGTTCGAGCGTCCCGGCCAGCCATGCATCCACCACGGCGGGCAGCAGACCGGCTCCCAGTTCAGACAGTGTCTGTGATAGCTGACCGGCATCCATATCGGGCGGAACAGCCAGTGTTTCCTGCGCCAGAATCGGCCCTGTGTCCATCCCTTCATCCATAAGCATGATCGTTATGCCGGTGGTTTTCTCACCGCGAATCAGACTCCACTGGATTGGAGCAGCGCCACGATATGCGGGCAGCAGAGAGGCGTGAACATTCAAACAACCCCGTTTCGGGATGGCAAGAACGGCCGGCGGCAGGATGCGTCCATAGGCTGCTGTGACAATTAAATCCGGCTTCCAGGACAACAATTGAGCATGAAAAGCGGGATCTTTAATTTTTTCAGGTTGAATCACATCGATCCCCTGCTGATTGGCCAGCTGCTTGACAGGAACCGGGTCACGCTTCATGTGGCGTCCCTTCGGACGATCCGGCTGGCAAACGACACCGGCAATATGATAACCGCCTGCAATCAATGATCGAAGCGGCGCAACAGCAAATTCAGGTGTCCCCATGTAGACGATACGGGTGCTCATGATCTGATCAGCTCTCCCGTCACTTTGTCCGTAAACAGCGTCCCGTTTAAATGGTCAAATTCATGGCAGGCACAAACAGCGAGCAGGCCTTCGGCTTTAAGTTTTATCGGCTTGCCTGTACGATCCAGCGCCTTAAAAACGACTTTCTCCGGACGCTCCACGTCACCCCACCGGCCGGGAACAGACAGGCAGCCTTCCTGACCGACCTGCGTGCCCTTTTGGGAGACGATCTGCGGATTGATCAGAATATAGGGACCGTTGCCGTCCTGAATGTCCATGACAAACAAGCGGCGCAGTACGCCGACCTGCACAGCTGCCAGCCCGATCCCGTGATTTTCATACATGGTCTCAATCATGTCATCAATCAATTCCTGAATGCGGTCATCAACCTGGGTTATTTCCCGGCTGACCTTGCGCAGTAATTCATCTTCATCTGTGAGTATGGTTCGCAGAGCCATTCACATCACCCTCTCAGTTATGTCTGTTCATCAGCAGATGCTCGCCTATCATTCGATACTCCACCATATTATAGCAGATCCATCATGAATCATCTGTAAACCTTGTTACCGTCGGGTCAGGCAGATCAAAGCATCTGGTACGGGTCAAAATCAATCGCAACTGATGTTTTGCCAAAGTCAACGCGATCGACAATCGGAACCAGAAATGCGGCAAGCAACTCTGGATCAGGTCCTTTTAACACCAGCCTATGACGATAGCGGTTGCGGATTCTCCGGATTGGAGCAGGCCCCGGTTCCATGATATCGATCTCCGAATACGAATCCGAGTCCTCCTTGCGGGCGCGACAGGCAGACGCGCCCTTCAGACTGCTTTCCCTGGCCATTTGATCCGACATGGACGTAAAGGTGATGACACAGATTGTCCCGAATGGCGGATACTGCATCCGTTGGCGGTACCCGATCTCCTGGCGGAAAAACCCTTGAAAGTCCTGGGCTGCTGCGAACCGGATGGCATAATCATCGATGTTATATGCTTGGATAATAACTTCTCCCGCCTTTTCACCTCGGCCGGATCGCCCGGCCGCCTGGGTGATCAGCTGAAAAGCGCGTTCAGATGCCCGGAAATCAGACAGTCCGAGCATCAGGTCTGCGGACAGGATGCCGACAACGGTGACATTGGGAAAATCGTGTCCCTTGGCGATCATCTGTGTTCCGATCAGAACATCCGCCTCATGTCGCTCGAATTGGGATAAGATTCGCGCATGCGCCAGACGGCCAACCGTCGTATCCTGATCCATCCGGATAGCCCGCGCCGGGGCAAACAACTGATTAAAGGCTGCCTCGACTTGCTGCGTCCCGGCTCCGAACCGACCGATGTGCTGACTGCCGCAAACAGGGCAGTGCTCCGGAAGCGGCTTAATCCGTCCGCAATAATGACAGATCAGGCGATTCGACCGGGCATCGGGTCGATCGGGTGACGCCTGTGTATGGACCGTCATCGAAACGCTGCACGATGGGCAGCGGATGATTTCACCGCAGTTGCGGCAGAGAACAAATCCTGAGAAACCGCGCCGGTTGATCAGGATCATCGCCTGCTGTCCGCGGCTGAACGCAGTGCGTAGTTCCTCCTGAAGTTTTCTGCTGAAAATGCTGCGGTTGCCGTCAGCCAATTCCTGCCGCATGTCAACGATCTGCGTGTGCGCAAGCCCGGAAGGGCTGATTCGGTCTGGCAGTGTCAAACGTTTAGATGTTCCCTGCTCACTGCGCACATACGTCTCGATGGACGGGGTCGCTGATCCCATCAGCAAAACAGCACCATGCGCCTTTGCGCGCATCCGGGCTACTTCACGAGCATGGTAACGGGGATGCGTCTCCGATTTGTAAGATGATTCCTGTTCCTCGTCGACGATGATCAACCCGATTCGTCTGAGCGGCGCAAAAACTGCCGAACGGGCGCCTACGACCAGCCTGACATCTTCGCGTAAAATCCGCTGCCACTGTTCATAGCGCTGGGAAGGTGTCAGTCGGCTGTGAAGAACAGCGATTGATGAACCGAAACGTGACTGGATCCGCTGAATCATCTGAGGCGTCAACGCAATCTCGGGCACAAGGATGATCACACCCCGACCGCGATCGATGGCAGCCTGTGCCGTCTGCAGGTAGACTTCTGTCTTACCGCTGCCGGTCACGCCATGCAGCAGGTATTCCGCCGGAGAATCGGGTGACCGGCCGGATTCGTCCGCGTCAAGTGTCTGGATGATCTGATGTATCGCCGCTGCCTGGTCCAGATTGGGGTTGAAAGCATCCTGGTGCTCAACCGGCTCATCGCTCAAATTGTCACGGGCGACCACCTGTCGGAAGAAATGGATCCATCCATTTTTGGCAAGCGTCGATAGAACGGAACGGCTCACCTGACAGGCACTCATGATCTCCTGAACAGGAGCCTGACTGCATTCCAGCAAAAGTTCAATGACCCGATACTGCCCGAGGCGGTTGATCTCACCGTCAAGGAGACGGCTGGAAGCCTCCTCAGGATCGACCAGGGCGGCGAAGCGAAGCGATCGATCGCCAACAGCGCTGACCGCTGACGGTACCATACAGCGCAGCGCATCTGCCGTCGAACAAAGCCAACGAAAGCGCATCTTTTCAGCCAGTAAAATCTGGTCTGGCAGTAATACGGGACGCGCAGACAGGACCCGCTGAACGGGTTTGACATCAAACGTCGTTTCTTCCGGTTCAACAACCGCTACGACGTAAGCCTGAGCGAGACGATTTCCCGATCCAAACGGTACTTCGACCAGACTGCCGATATCCGTCTGCCGGCGCAAGGCCTCCGGGATGCGGTATGTGAAGGGTCGATCAAAAGCACGTGTTGCCTCACTCAGAATGACCTGGCAAAATCGATCCAATGAAGCACACCTCCCTGATTAAAATAACTGGAAAAGATCAAGCTGGCTCGACTCAGGCATTCCGTCGAGGCAGCCGCTGGCAGCCAGGCTTTCCAGTACAGCTTGTCCGATGCCGGATCGGCGCATCAGGTCCTCCTGCGTCTTGAAATTGCCGTCCTGACGCGCTTTGACGATTTGTTCGGCAACTGCGGCACTGACAGAGGGGATTGCGTTGAGCGGCGGCAGGATACGGCCGGTTGCTACGATCTGAAAGCGTGTGGCATCAGATTGATGCAGGTCGACGGGAACAAAATCAATGCCCCGAAGCTGCATTTCCTCAACCAGTTCAAGAATGTAGTAAATGCGCTGCTCGCGATCTGTACTGGTTCGGAAGGCCTTGCGCAGATCCTTGCGCGCCTGGCGAATCTGGTGATGCGGCCGACACATGATGCTGCTGTCAAATTCATCGGCTCGAACTGTAAAATAACTACAATAGTACGCCTCTGGATAATAAACTTTGAAATAGGCAATCCGCAGTGTGGAGATCGTATAAGCGACCGCGTGCGCTTTTGGAAACATATAGCGAATCTTCTTACATGATTCAATATACCACTCCGGGACGTTTCCGGCACGCATCTCCGCTTCGTGTTCTTCGGTCAGTCCGCGGCCTTTGCGGACCCGTTCCATAATGTCAAAAGCCATTTTGGGTGCTAATCCATTGTAGATCAGGCCTGTCATGATACTGTCACGACAGCCGATTACGTCTTCAATCGTACACGTTCCTGACTGAATCAACTCCTGGGCGTTGCCCTTCCAGACATCGGTTCCATGAGACAGGCCCATCAACTGAACGAGATCATAAAACCGGCCGGGACGCGTCTCGCGAATCATGTCACGCGCCATAAAGGTTCCCATTTCAGGCAATCCCAGCGTCGCGCAATCATCTGTCGCCTCACCAGGGGCTATTCCCAGCGCTTCAGTCGATTGGAAGAGCGACATCACCTTGGGATCAGGAATCGGAATTTGTGCAACATCAACACCTGTCATATCCCCCAGCATTTTCAGCATCGTGGGATCATCGTGTCCCAGAATGTCCAGTTTCAGGATGGTTTCATGCATGGCATTGAAATCAAAGTGAGTTGTAATCGTTCCGTTGATCCGTTTGTCAGCCGGATGCTGAACAGGCGTAAAATCGTATATTTCACGTTCCTTGGGAACGACGACGATTCCGCCTGGATGTTGGCCGGTTGTCCGCTTAACACC
>JAAYBY010000089.1 GCA_012729935.1 Clostridiaceae bacterium
CGCTCGGTCGCGGCATATGCCATTCACCGGTTTTTCAATGAGCGTGACTTTATTTATGTGCATACGCCGATCATCACCGGCAGTGATGCCGAAGGTGCGGGGCAGATGTTTACGGTAACGACGCTGGATCTCAAACAGCCGCCGCTTAAACCGGACGGGCAGATCGACTTCAGCCGTGACTTCTTTGGTAAACACACCAACCTCACGGTCAGTGGTCAGCTCAACGGAGAGGCGTTTGCCCTGGCATTTCGCAACATCTACACGTTTGGTCCGACGTTCAGGGCAGAAAACTCAAATACACCCAAGCACGTCGCTGAGTTCTGGATGATCGAGCCGGAAATTGCCTTCGCTGACCTGGACGACAATATGCGTCTGGCAGAAGATATGATTAAGGCGATTATCAGGACCGTACTGGAGACCTGCCCGGAGGAAATTGAATTCTGCAACCAGTTTGTCGACAAGGGCTTGCTGGACCGTCTCACGCATGTGATGAACAGCGCGTTTGGTGTGATGACGTACACGGAGGCGATAGATGCCTTGCAGTCTTCCGGTGAGTCCTTTGACTACCCGGTGAGCTGGGGCTGTGACCTGCAGACGGAACACGAGCGTTATCTGACAGAAAAACTGTTTCAAAAACCAATCTTTGTCATTCATTACCCCAAGGAAATCAAAGCTTTTTATATGAAACAGAATGACGACGGCCGGACAGTTGCGGCCATGGACTGCCTGGTGCCCGGTATTGGCGAAATCATCGGCGGCAGTCAGCGTGAAGCGGATTACGACAAGCTGGTCAGCCGGATGCAGGAGCTCGATATGAACCCTGACGATTATGACTGGTATCTCCAACTGCGGCGCTTTGGCAGCGTTCGTCATGCCGGCTATGGACTGGGGTTTGAGCGGCTGATCATGTATTTGACAGGCGTCAGTAATATCCGCGATGTTCTCCCGTTTCCGCGGACGCCTGGAAACGCCCAGTTCTGATGGCGCGCCACGATTCACCAGTAGCTGCCGGTCAGAAACTGCCGCTGATTCTGGCCTCAGCTTCTCCACGGAGAAAGCTGCTGTTTGAACGGTTTTTCCCGTCGGCTGATCTGCGGATTCTCATTCCGGAGTGGGATGAAACAGCGGTTATGACAGCATGGGCTGATACCCCTGAGTCGCTGGCCAGACGTTTGACGAGTGGGAAAATTGAGGCTTTGAGCCAACAACATCCGCTGCCTGGAGCGTATTGCGCAGTGGCTGCCGACACCCTTGTTGTTCTCAATGATCGTGTTTTCGGCAAACCGTCTGATCGACAGGAGGCAGTGGAGCAGCTGAGACAGTTGTCCGGCCGGACGCACCTTGTCCTAACCGGACTGACGGTTGCTGTTGCATTGGATCAGCGCTACCAACTGTTCCAGGCAACTGAACAGACGGCGGTTCGTTTCACACCGCTGAGTGAAGCGATGATCCGCTGGTATGTCGCGACCGGCGAACCGGATGACAAAGCCGGTTCATATGGTATTCAAGGGGATGGCGCGGCGCTGATCGAATCAATCAACGGCTGTTTCTACAACGTAATGGGACTGCCGGTTTTCAGGCTCCTGTCACTGCTTCGCGAGGCAGCACAGGCTTTCGGTTCACATCCGCAATTATCTGATTTATTGCCCTGGAACGGAAGCGGTCCTCTCTAAAGGAGAAGACCATGTTTCAACCTGAACATCTGACCATGCGGGACCTTCCGGATGACGACCGACCAACCGAAAAACTGTTTCGCAGCGGAGCGGCAACGTTAAGTGATGCCGAACTTATCGCTGTGATCATCCGTCACGGGTCCAGGCAGGAGACCGCTTTATCCCTTGCCCAGCGGCTGATCGCCACATTTGAACCGGATTCATCCGGAGGCATGCTCGATTTCATTCGAACCTGCAGTGTTGAAGAGATGACCTGTCTGCCCGGAATCGGCCGGGTGAAAGCGGTCCAGCTGAAAGCGGCCGCCGAGCTTGGCATGAGAATCGGTCGGAAAAGCCGTGTCATCGAACAAATAAAGATTCAGTGTCCGGATGATTTGTTTCCTGAACTTGAGCAGGAAATGTCCGACCTGCCACGAGAAAAGATGAAGGCCGTTCTTTTGGATGTTCGCAACCGGGTTATCCGGATGTGTGACATCGGGTCGGGCGGGCTGTCGAGCGCAGTTTTATTTCCCCGCGATATTTTCAGGGAGGCGATTCGCGCAAATGCTGCGTCGATCATCCTGGTTCATAACCATCCGAGCGGTGATCCCGAGCCCAGCTCAGATGACCTTGAGACCACCCGGAAATTGTGTGAACTTGGAGATGTGATGGGCATTCGGGTAATTGACCACCTGATCATCGCGCGCGGTCGATCACTGAGCCTGCGCCGGCGAGGTTTGATGTCCTGATCCGGAGTCGTTTGCTGCAAGCGGCAGGGTTCACGAAGCAGATATTTTGCTGTATGATGGCAGAAGAAGACTTGAAGGAGTCAGACAACTGTGCAAAAACCTGGCCGCAATCGAATTTTTGTTATTGCATTCACAACCGTTTTACTTTTGGCTGTGATTGTTTTGTCTGCCTTGCCGGGCAGTCCGCTTCATTATCTGACAACGCCGATATCGGTGGTCATCAGTCCGATTGAAAAGGCCTTTACCCGGGGAATTGATGAGGTAAGCGGATTTTTCCAGTCGCTGACGGACGGCCAGCGTATCCGACGGGAAAATGAAGCGCTGAAACTGGAGAACGCCCGGCTGAGAAACCAGATCAGTCAGCTTGAAGATGCCGGACATCAGTATAATTCACTGAAAAACGCGTTTAAACTGAAAGATCTGTATGATCAGTATGATATCGTTGGCGCTCGTGTTCTGACCCGTGAAATCGGTCTGTGGTTTGACGTTTTTCGGATCGATGTGGGCACGTCTGATGGCTTTGCTGTTTCAGGCACGGAGTCATTCGCTGTTGTTGACGCTGAATCAAATCTGATCGGCCGTGTCGCTTCAACAGATCTGCTGACTGGCAAAGTACTGCCGCTTCTTCACGAAGGATTCAGCGTGTCGGCACGGATTAACCGCCCGGATGGTGCTCTGATGCGGGTGCGGGGATCCATCGATCTGAAAGAAGAGGGCTACTGCCTGGCAGATCAGATTACAGTCGGTGCCCGGCTGAATCCCGGTGATTTGATCGTTACAAGTGGTCTTGGCGGCCTGTTTCCGGCAGGAATCCCGATTGGAACCGTTGTGTCTGTTCAGGAGACAGATACCCAGACACAGCGCCAGGCAACGATTGAACCGTTTGCCGATTTTAACCAGCTGACAACTGTTTTTGTGATGAAGGGAATCGAGCCATGATCCGCAATCGCGCTTTTTGGCGGAAAATAATCGTTTATATTATCTACTGTATCAGCTGCGGACTCCTTCAGGTGACGCTGCCTGACACCCTTTCAGTGTTGGGCGGACGGCCCGACCTCACCTTGATTCTCGCTGTTTTGGCCGGTTATATGTTTGGTGCGGCTGATGGCTTTGCCATCGGACTGGCTGCCGGCCTGATGCGTGATCTGCTGGCCGGGCGGACGCTGGGGCTGGGCATGCTCCTGTTGATGTATGCCGGGTTGGGCGCATCTGTCCTGTTGCGGCGGTTTTTTCGCCGGAACATGCTCTTCGGTGTGATTCAGGTAGTCATTTTCACCGTGATCTACACGGTGATGATCGTAATCATCACTTATCTGATTCCGCTTCAGTCCGAAACGGTCTATTCGTTTGCCCGGCTCGCTGAGCAGACGTTAACCAGGCTGCCGGGTCAGATTATTATAAATGCGATCGCAGCTGTTCCTCTGATTCTGCTGCTGGCCTTTCTTGGACCGTACCGGCGCAGCAAGCGAGGCGATGATCCTGATGATGGTATTGTAGGAGATAGCTTATGGCGCGTCGCGTGAAGCTGGACCCTCGGTTTGTTTTTGATCGTCCTGATGAGGATCAGGCTGTCGTTCGTGAGGAACGCCCCGGTTTCATCAAGCGGCTTCGTTCTTTTCTGCAAAGCCGTTTCGCCCTGCTGGCTGTTGTTTTTTTGCTGGCCGGTCTGCTGATTCTTTACCAGACGGCCGCACTTCAGCTTAATCAGGAGGCTGCTGCGGGTGTTGCGGAAACGGTCGGTGTATCCCGTCAGATGCGGATACAGGCACCCCGTGGAGATATTCTCGATGCCTCTGGGCAGGCCCTGGCTTATTCTCAGCCGACGTTCAGTCTGCAGTTAAGTTATGCCGGACTCGATACACGTCAGTTAAACGAGATGCTGCTGGACCTCTCTTATCTGCTCGAAGAATACGATGTTGACTGGTCAAACCCGCTTGCCGAATATCTGCTGCTCCGTGAGGTTTCCTCAGGAATAACGGATGAAGCGCAAGAAACGGACCTGCGCGCGATGTTCCGGCTGGATTGGGAAAAAATACTGTATTGGCAGATCCGCGGCGGACCGTTCAGTCTGAAGAATGATCCGGATGTTGCGGCAACCCGGGACAATGACCAGGTCAAGCGTGACCCGGAGCTGTTTTTTGATTATCTGCGCTACAAAGTCTTTCAAATCGAACTGCCGGAAGCTGACGGACAGAAATACACGCGTGCCGATGCTTATCGGATTATGTGTCTGCGCTACCTGATCTATGTCAACAACTGGACGTTTATCAATGGTCAGCCGATCGCGCTCGCAACGGACGTCGATCCAAAACTGATCCAGATGATCAATGAACAAAATTATCGGTTTCAGGGTGTATTGACAACACTGACTTATGAACGCCGGTATACTGAGGCTGCATCGAAGCTCAGTCATGTGATCGGGTATGTCGGACAGATCAACGCCGACCAGTATTACCAGTGGCAGAATCAGGGGTACCTGCCCGACGCAATCGTCGGTCAGGGTGGTGTTGAACTGACTGCCGAGCGTTATCTGGCGGGGCTCGATGGCATCAAACCCTACAATGTCTGGAGCGTGGCCGGTGTTGATGGAACGTTCTATCCGGAAGATATCGGTCGTGACGCAGTGCCCGGCTATGATGTGCGTCTGACCATCGATCTTGAACTGCAGACCGTTGCGGAGAAGAGTCTGTTCGATGTCATCAATGAAATTCGCAACAGTCCGGACAACAAAAATAAAGGTGACGCGGATGCCGGTTCAGTCGTCATGCTGGATGTTCGAACAGGTGCTGTCCTGGCGATGGCCAGTTATCCGGACTATGAGCCGGCCGACTTCATCAACCAGCGGACCGATGCCGAGGCGGCAAAGCGCGTACAGACTTATTTGACCGATCAGGTCAATAAACCGATGCTCAACCGGGCGATGATGGAGATCTACGCACCGGGATCAACATTCAAACCGGTAACGGCCGTAGCTGCCCTGCAGACGGAAACCATCACAACATCACGCAACACGATCCGCTGTAAAGGTCATGAAGTGATCGGCGACTGGCTCTGGTACTGTCTGGAGCGGCCCTCATCCGGCCATGGCGACTTGTCATTGACGCGGGCGACAGCAACATCCTGCAATCTCTATTTTTTCAATCTGGGTGTGCGGACAGGTATCGATAACATCGACTACTGGGGAAAACAGCTGGGTCTCGGAACGATCACCGGTATTGATCTGCCTGGCGAAGCTCAGGGATATCGTGCCAGTCGTGAGACAAAAAAACTGCTGCGCAGTAATCCGGCTGATCAGATCTGGTTTCCTGCGGATACCTGCCAGTCGTCGATCGGTCAGTTCGACAACAGTTTTACGATTCTCCAGCTTGCCGTCTACACGGCAGGTCTGGCGACCGGAAACCGCGTCACACCCTACGTCATCGATACGGTGACACGGGCTGACGGCGTGATCATTCGGGAAAATGAAGGTCAAGTGGTGCCTAACGGAATCAGTGAAGAGACGCTGGAAGCTGTCCGGACGGGGATGAAGGCAGTCGCTTCGACCAGCGATGGTACAGCCTGGCGATATTTCCGTGATTTTCCGATTTCGGTCGCGGCCAAGACGGGGACAGCCGAAACAGGATTTGAGGATCGCTCTTCATCCAACGGACTGTTTATTTGTTACGCGCCAGCGGACAACCCCGAAGTGGCGATAGCCCAGATTGTTGAGAAAGGTGCCTGGGGATCCAATACAATTCGTATTGCCAAAGATCTGCTGACAACCTACTTCCATCTCGATGAACAG
>JAAYBY010000090.1 GCA_012729935.1 Clostridiaceae bacterium
GCAATCAGCAAAACAACGTCGACGCGGTCTTTTCCTTGACGGTTCCGCCGCTCCATGCGGGTAATCCAGGCATATAACAGGATGCCGACCGCCAGGACATGGAGGACATTAAAAAATATATAATCATTGAGTGTTGACCATTCGGACGCAAGAAACGTAACCAGAGACAAGGCGGACGCCAGCAGCAGCAACCGGAGCCCTCGGCGGGCATTACTTCTGGAAAAAGAGCAGCTGATACCAGACACAGTCAGAAAAATGTTCAGGAAAAACGGCTGAAGCAATACATCAAACCACCATGTCTCCTGAAAAGCAAACACATCAAGCTTCAGCAAAAACCGAAGATCATATATCAGGTGATGCAGAACCATCATCAATAGAGCCAGCCCGCGCAAAAAATCCAGTTCAAACACACGCGCTTTGACTGTCTTGTTCTCTGTCATTGTTGACATAAAGCTGCACCGATGGCTGTCGCGAATTCAGCCGAAGACGGAATGACGATGTTCATCTGATATAGTTGAGAAAACGTGTGAAGCACACGATTCCCCGAGGAAAGCAGTGTCAGGTTGCCCGTAAAGACGATATCACTCAGCTGTCGCTGTCTGGCTGCCATCACAGATGATGTGCCGATCGACTGGAAAACAAGATTGACAATGCCGAGCGCAATATCCTCATGAGTCGCATTATCACTGATTTTGCCGAAGTTGGATGCCGTGGTGTCAGCTGACAATCCGGGAATCGACCCCTTCGTAATATCTCCGATTGTCAGATCGATATTCGATAGATTGCCGCGTTCAGCCATCTCGCTGAACATATTGAAGTCGCGCACGTTGATCATGCGGCTGGATAAGCCCAGGAGTGTGCCGCCGCCAACACCGGATCCAATGACATGTGCTACTTTCTGCCCGTCCGCATGGACGATTGCCGTTCCGGTTCCCATGCTCACGACAATGGCCTCTTTGAGGCCTGAAACATAAAGGCCGCCCAGTCCGATCGCGCGAAATTCTTCCGTTCTGACAGTCGGAATATCGAGTAAATTACCTCGAATGTAGGAGGCCCCGACACCCGTCACCATGATCCGGTCAACGGACTGGAGCTCGATTCTGTTCTCACTGAGGAATTTACCGAGAGCACCGAAAGCAGAGGCGACCGGATCACTCGCCTTAACGCGCGTCTGACTGATCAGTGTCTCACCCTCCAGACCGATAATCTTCGTAGTGCTGCCGCCAATATCGAGTCCGATAACAATGTTCATATCGGTTTCCTCCCTGTTATGTCTGGATATCGATTATAGCACAGACGCGAATGAGATAAAAATCATGATTCCTGAAGAAGTAATCAAAAAAAAACCGGGAACTGAAATCAGTTCCCGGACAAGAATTATTGCGTTGAATCTGGTCTTACTGAACCGCGCTCTGGCGCATGTATTCTTTACTTTGGCCGACAATGCTGCCTTCGACCAGAGTGGTCTGGCGCGGCGCCACTACAAAAATGACAGACGAAACCGGCATGACTTTTCCATCCAGCGCATAAGCAGCGCCGGTTATAAAATCAATAACCCGCTGAGCCACTTTGGCATCGACTTTCTCAATGTTGCAGATAACGGTTTTCCCGGCACGAATATGGTCACATGC
>JAAYBY010000091.1 GCA_012729935.1 Clostridiaceae bacterium
CTACATAGGGGCCTTCCATATGGATACCCCGGATGTTGCCGCCCGGTTCGGCAGCGGCTTTGACAATTTTTTTAATCGATTTTTCAAAAGAATAAAATCCGGCGTTGCGCCACAACGAAGCAAGAACAGACGTTGTACCGGCCTCGAGATGACTTCGCGCAGCCAAGGACGGGTCTTCAAAAAACCACTTGTTGCCACCTGCATGGCAGTGGATATCAACAAAGCCGGGGATGAGGTACCGCCCCTGCAAATCATAAACCTGAGTGCCATCCAGACGCTCAGCAGATACAGCTGCAATCCGATCACCGTTGACTGCCACACTGCCGTTTTCTAAGATGCAATCCTCTAAAACAATGGATCCGTTTGCGAAAATCATGGGATAACCTCCTCGCGGGAAACCGTGTTTTGTTATCTGGCTTCATGATAGCATAAAGGGCAGATGGTATTAAACAGAAAAAGACTGACCCGCTTAACAAGAACGACAGGATCCTGACGCTTTGAATCAACTCATTCGGATTGTTATTCATCACGTAGACCGCTATGATATAAAATGAAGATGTGTGCAAAGACAATCCATACGCGTTTGCGATGAGGATATACGATGAAAAAACCGGTCTACAATGATTATTTTCCATTGACAGAGTACGAGAACCGCCTTGAGGCGATTCGTGCTGCTATGAGACGAGAGGGTTTTGCAGCGCTCCTGTTGAGTACAGAATCGAATGTCGTGTATACATCTGGTTTTTTAAACGGCACCTGGCCAAATGGCTTTCATCTGGGCCGACAGTTTGCCCTGATTCCAATTTCTGAACAGAACGAACCTGTCTTGATATGTCCAACAGCGCTCACCGGATCCTTGATGACGTCAGCGTTTAGTGACGTATATCCGATTAATGAACCGGAGGGAACGGAAGGTGTTCAAAAAATAGCTGACCTTTTGGCGTACTGGGACAGTGTAGACCAGCGGATCGGCATCGAAAAAGGGCCGGCTATATGTCCATCATTAATCTCAGGTTTTGAGCCGGCCTTGAAACGGGCCTTGCCGCAGGCAGATTTCCATGACTGCAGCGGCTTAATGGCAGCCGTCCGACAGATCAAATCACCACGGGAAATTGAAAAGATCAGACGAGCTGTCGAAATCAGTGAGACGGCTCTATTTGAAGCATTTGAACAGTGCCACACCGGTATGAGCGAGCGTGAGGTGGCCGGACAAATTGCCTTATCGATGGCCAGGCAATCACCGGATTGTGCCGTCAACCATCCCTGGTTTATCTATGTACACGCGACCGGTAAAAGCCGGATCGGCTGGGATGGAATCCCCAGTGAATACATCATCCGCGACACGGATTTATTGTATATTGACTGCGGCTTTATCTATCAGGGTTATACTGCGGACATGATCCGCGTTTTCTCATTTGGCAATCCGGATCCCAGGTTGTGCCAGGCTTATGAAGCAGCCCGACAGGTCAACGAAACGATGATATCCGCCCTCAGACCGGGGCTTAAGATTCAAGACTTGATGGTCTGCTACGAGCGGGCGCTATCCGGACTTGGTCTGCAGAAACAATGGGACGCGATGCAATCATACCAGTTTCTCTATGCCGGGCACGGCATCGGACTGGACATCCACGAACCGCCCTTCATCAGCGCGGTCGATCAATCGCACCTTGAAGCAGGTATGACGCTGGCCATCGAACCGGATGTCTTCTTTAATTTACCGCTCAGTGAACAGACAGTCGCACTGAAACCGGAAAACGATGTTTTGATTACGGCGGAGGGGGCTGAGCTGCTGACGACCAGCTCAACGGAGATCTGGCGGAGTCGTTGACGATTCTGTTTGTCTATTGTTATTTGAGCAGGAAAGTGGGGAAAACACAATGGTGGATGAAAGACAAAAGCTGAAAAATGACCGGCTGGGCAACGGTCTCGGAGATCATCTTGGTTTGTCCTGGACGTGTGTTTATGCCAAGGTGGTCGGCGAGCAGGAAGTAGTCATCGATGAAGCAGATCGGCAGATTCTCAGGGATTTGGCTCTTCGTGTGGCAGAACGGGCTGCTGATCCGTTGCAAACGATCAAGCGAAAACGCTGGACACGGCACAATGATCTGCAGGAAACACAACCGCTGCTTTTCTGCGATCCGGAGCTCGCCTGGTATGAGCTGATTCCATCCACAACACTGCGATGCCAAGGCAATCTGGCCCGTCTCTGGGAATTCCGCCTGCGCAAAGAACTCTACTGGGCAGATAACATTCGGGACGATCGGGTGATCACGAATGAATGGACCGTTCAATATGTCTATGAGACGACAACCCGCGGCTGTGAAACGGAAATTATCGGCGGTGGTGGCGGTGGTGCCTATCGCTGGGATCCGCCTGTCAAAGATTACCAGATGGTTGACAGCCTCTCTTTTAAGCAGATCAGAATTGACGAAGAAAAGACGCTGGCCCTTTTTGATTTGGCACAATCGGTTTTTGACGGTCTCCTTACCGTCCGGCTGGAAGGCTCTTACTGGTGGACGCTGGGTCTGACCTCCGATCTGATCCTGTTGCGCGGCTTTGA
>JAAYBY010000092.1 GCA_012729935.1 Clostridiaceae bacterium
ACATCGGCACGTATCCGCTGCCGGAATCACAGCTGGATCGATTCTTAATGAAAGTAGCCATCGGATACCCCTCGCTAACCAGCGAAATGAAAATCCTTACCGATCGAAAAGAGTCCCAGCCACTCGACTATTTGCGACCGGTTGCTTCCGCAGAGGACATCATCGATTTGCGAAAACAGCATGCAGCGGTCAAATGTGCCCAGTCTGTGATGCAGTACATCGTATCCCTGGCAGAGGCGACGCGGCATCACGACAAAATTGAACTGGGTATCAGCCCGCGTGGATCGCTGGCGCTCATGCATGCCGCGATGGCACATGCACTGATGGACGGGCGAGATTACACGCTGCCCGATGATGTCAAACAGATGGTGGAATCTGTCTTTGCACACCGGATCATTTTGGCTGAACGACATACAAAGATGAAAGATGCCCAGCAGCTTGTTGTTCGCGACATCGTGCGCACCACAAAGATCCCGGTCTGATATGAAACGCTTTCGAACCATTTTTTATCTGCTGCTGTTGATCTTATTCTTTGCAGGCCTGTACACAGGTCTACGCATCTTTTTCATCTTATCCCTGTCTGCGTTTTTGCTGATTTTGACGGTCTTTCTGCTGAACGTCTATACCTTTTACACTTTTAAATTCAGTCAGACTATCTCACAGGAAATCTGTGAAACAGGCGATGTACCTGATCTGCATCTGTCGCTGTTCAACGAGAATTTTTTCCCGCTTTCTATTCTTGTCATTCATATCCAGCTGGTTTCTCTGGCCAATCCTGTTGACCTGACATTCAGCCTGCCGCCGTTCTCTTCAAAATCCTTCAAGATTCCGATTGACCTGCCAACCTGTGGCACCTACCGGATCGGGATGTCAACGATGCGGATTTTTGATGTGTTTGATCTCGTGCCGATTCGTTTTGACATGCATAGCCTGCCCTACTACCGGTTGAAACAACTGGTTGTTCTGCCCAGGGCATACCCGATTGATGCCATCCCCGGTGAAGCCGCCGATGCAAAATCATTTACACAAGCCAGGCAGCAACTGGCCGTTCACGGTGACAGCTATGCCGACACCCGCTCATATCGTCCCGGAGACCCGATCAAACGTATGCACTGGAAAAAATCTGCACAGCATCAGACACTGTATGTCAGGCAGTACGATCTTCCGGAAATGGAAGCGATTACATTGATCATTGACACATCTGTTTTACCTGACACATCGCAAGGTTTCCGATTGCATGTTCACACACTTTGCGAGTGCGCGGCGACGATCGCCCTGCGTGCTTTGCAGCGCCGAAAAGCAGTTCGGCTTCTTTTTTCGGATTCAGAGGACGAACTGCTCTGTAATCGCGTCAATGAGCTCGATGTGATCCGAACAGCGCTGGCGACAAAACCATTTGCTGACCAACCAGAACATTTTTTGCCTTTTATACGAAGCCAGATTCCCCAAATCACGTTTGATCAGGAAATTTATCTCCTGACTGGCCAGACTTCAACAGAACTGATGTCCGGGATTGAGGACTACGCACGTGGATTGAACAATCTTCTTCTGATCCAGATAGACGGGCACCCGTCGAACGGCTTGTTCCGAACCATCTGTGTTCCGAAGGGGGGTGACGTTGCTGCCAGCCTGACCGCGGGCACAACTTGATTCTATGCAGGGAAAAAGCGTACAAACATCACTGCTGCTGATCGATTCAATGCTCGTATGCCTGTTGAATGCCGGCATTCTGACAGCTGTCTTTCCGCTGTTTCTGGATCAGCTGCCGACATTTTTCCAGACACTTTTGATTTCGCTGGTGTCAACTGTCGTCGTTGTCTTGCTGACGCGAAGACGCTGGATCATTCCACTGCTTGCCGC
>JAAYBY010000093.1 GCA_012729935.1 Clostridiaceae bacterium
AGCCGATCGGTATCAGTGTTGATGTTGCCCAGGCGCTTGCTGATGATCTGGATCTTGAACTGGAAGTCGTCAATATGGACTTCTCAACGCTTGTACCCGCACTTGAAACCCGTGATATTGATATTGTTATTGCATCAATGTCAATTACCGAAGAGCGAGAAAAGAAGGTTGATTTTTCGGAACCCTATTTTTATTTCAAACTGATCGGTCTCATGAGCCGTTCCTACGCTGAAAAGAATCAGATCATTGAAAGTACAACGGCAGAAACACTCTGGTCCATCGCCGATACCCGATTTGTTGGGCTTGCCGGTCAAATATCAACCACGATCCCGGAACAGCATGGATTTGCTGTCAAAGAGTCCGTTGATAAATCTGCTGCTATCACTGAAATTGTCAATGATCGGGCGGATCTGTTGATCATCAGCCCGGAAGTCGTTGTCGCAGCTAACCAGGCGTATCCTGATGAAACCGCTGTATTCTGGTCATCACTGGATATCAGTCCAATTGGAATGGCTGTTGCTGAAGGTAATAGTGCCCTTCTGGAAAAAGCCAACGATTTTATCCGGCGGATGGATGATCAAGATGGTATTTATGATCAGTTGAGAGCCGATTATGCAGAAACGCTGTTGGATCTTTACGGCCCTGGTTTTTCGATGGATTTTTACATTTATGAGTGAGCCGTCCGATCAGCGTAAACTGAAAAAGCTCATCCATTTTGCCGCAGCGGCTGCGGTCTATATTGTTTTTATTGTTTTTGTGGTTATCCGTGTATCCTCAAATAATTTTAGCTTGAGCCGGATCTTCGACTACCGTCAGCTGTTGCTGCAA
The DNA here is from genome assembly GCA_012729935.1 of Clostridiaceae bacterium. Taxonomy (GTDB): domain Bacteria; phylum Bacillota; class Clostridia; order Saccharofermentanales; family UBA5734; genus JAAYBY01. The sequence continues at coordinate 829 of JAAYBY010000093.1, forward strand.
GGCTTACTCAATACGCTGATCATCAGTGCTTATTCTTTGTTGTTCGGCCTCGTGCTCGGATTCATTCTCTATCTGGCACGCGAAAGCAAAATTTATTTTTTCCGAAGCATGTCCAACATTTTCATCGAAGTCATGATGGGTACGCCGCTGTTGGTTCTGGTCTTTATCACATCATATTTTATTGGCAAGGCATTTGAGTTCCAAAACGATTATGTGCTTGGCATTATTGCCATTACGGCCTACATCGGACCCTATATGGCCAACATGTTTAAAGGCTCAATTGACAGCATTGATACGCAGCAGTTTATCGTGATGGATCTATATGGTTTTTCCCGTTACCAGAGATACCGCTTCATCATCCTGCCGCAGATTCTTCGGCTGATGCTGCCACAGCTGATGAATAATTTCTCCTATGCCATTAAGGGAAGCGCCCTGCTTTATGTCACCGCCGTCACCGAGGTTTTCTATGCCGTCAAGTTGATCCAGTCAAAGACCTTCGCGTTTACTGAAGGATATCTGATCCTATGGGTTGCCTACCTCTGTATCACGTTGCCGCTGACGCTTTTAACAAAGTATATAGAAAGACGCTATTCATGAAACTTGTGTTGGACAATATCGTCAAAGAATATGATAACCGCGTTCTTGATCATCTCACGGTCGATCTCGATGACTACCAGTCGATCGCTGTAATCGGTCCGAGTGGCTGCGGCAAGTCGACGCTTCTTCGCCTGATCGCTGGTATCGAACGGCCGCAGTCAGGCCTCATCCGCGTGGGGCGCTGGTCTCTGGTTCCTGAACAGATAGCAGCCTATCAGAAGACAATCGGGCTCGTCTTCCAGACGCACAATCTCTTCCCTCACCTTTCTCTCAAACGAAACATCACCTTGATCCTTGAGAAAACACGTGGTATGGATAAGCAGACCGCGTCTGATAAAGCCGATGAATTGCTGAAACTGCTGCAGCTCGAACCGGAAAAAGACAAAAAGCCGGCACACGTATCAGGTGGTCAAGCGCAGCGTGCGTCAATCGCCCGGGCACTCAGTACGGATCCTGAGCTGATGTTGCTTGATGAGCCCACCGCCTCCCTTGACCCTAACCTGACGCACGAGGTCTTAATGGCCGTGAAGAAGCTGCGTTCTCTGGGGAAAGATTTTATTTTCGTTACACATGAAATCGCTTTTGTTAAATCGTTTGCCGACTACATCCTCTTTCTCGACCAGGGAAAAATTATTGAGCAAGGGTCCGTTTCCATTCTTGATCATCCACAGACAGAAAAATTAAATTCATTTTTAAAAAATGTCTATTACGATTGAATTGATTTGGATAAAGGAGATGAAATGACACTCAAGCAGCTGCAGTATATAATCAAAATTGTCGCTTGCGGTTCGATTACCGAAGCTAGCAAGCAGCTTTTCATGACTCAACCAAGTCTTTCTGCTGCTGTAAAAGAGCTTGAAACGGAATTAGGTATCGAAATTTTTTATCGAACATCAAAAGGTATTACCTTGTCTGCCGATGGATCAGAATTTCTGTCTTATGCGCGTCAGATCATTGAGCAGACTGAATTGATGGAACAGCGATATATGGGGAAAAGGCCTTCAAAACAGCTGTGCTCAATCTCCACACAACATTACGCTTTTGCAGTCAACGCGTTCGTTTCGTTGCTTTCCGATTTGGATGTTGATGAGTATGAGTTTACACTTCGCGAAACACGAACACACGAAATCATTGAAGATGTCAAAAATTTCCGGAGTGAGATCGGAATCATTTTTTTGAGTTCTTTTAATGAAAAGGTCATCAACAAGCTGCTCAAAGAAAACCACCTTAATTTCGTACCGCTATTTGAAGCTAATCCACACGTGTTTGTCAGCTCAAAGCATCCGCTGGCTGATCAAACATCTGTGAAACTTGAAGATCTTACAGAGTATCCTTTTCTTGCCTTTGAGCAGGGACACTACAATTCGTTTTATTTTTCAGAAGAAATGCATAGTACCATACCTCGTAAAAAAACCATCCATGTTAGCGATCGGGCAACTCTTTTTAATTTACTGATTGGTTTGGACGGTTATACGATTTGCTCTGGTATCCTCAGCAACGATTTAAACGGTCACAATATTATTTCGATTCCGCTTGTTACAATTGAAAAGATGTGTATTGGCTGGATATCTAACGAAAAAGCACGTTTAAGCACACTTTCTGTAAATTATATTGCGAAATTAAAAGCATTCATAAGAGAGTACGGACATCAGCTTCTTTAGAATGAAGGTGTCTCTCAGTGCTGACAACGATTATGCGGCCAGCAATGATTTGATTGCCTTGTTGATGCAATAGGCAATATATGGTTTATTCATTGTATAAAGATGGATTCCCACGACACCTTGGGCGATCAGATCAACGATTTGATCAATCGCGTAGGCAATCCCTGCTTCCCTCATCGCTTCAGCATTATTCGCATATTTATCGATCATTAATTTGAATTTTTTCGGTAGTTCAACACCGCTCAATGACAGCAGACGTTTGATATTTTGGGAGTTAACCACCGGCATAATGCCCGCTTGTATCGGTACATCAATTCCTGCGATTAAAGCTTGTTCGCGAAATTTATAGAAATGTCTATTATCAAAAAAAGCCTGTGTGATCAACTGACTCACGCCTGAATCAATTTTTATCTTCAAGTTATCTATATCTTCCGCTCTGCTACGTGATTCGATGTGACCTTCCGGATAGCATGCACCGATTAAGTTAAAATCACCGGTTTTTCGGATGAAAGCTGCCAAATCGCTGGCATGTTTGAAGTCACGCTTCGGTCTGATTTCTTTGTTTCGATCTCCTCTAAGCACAAGGATATTATCGATCTCTGCCGCATGTAACATCCGAATGATGTTACGCACATCATCTCGAGAAATATTCAAACAAGGTAGATGAGCAACACTTTCAATAGACAAGCTGTTTTTTAAATCTGCCGCAATTTTTATCATATCTTGATTATTCATGCTTCCGCCTGCACCATAAGTCACGCTGATATAATCAGGATTGAGGTCTTTCAAACGATCGATCGTGTCATAGACCGAGTAGATCGGATCCGATCGTTTAGGCGGAAATATTTCATAGGACATAACTGTCTTTTGATTAAACAGCTCAGATATTTTCATTTCAACACCTCCTTCTGCCTTCTGACCTCACCAACAGCCAACACCAGATTCTTAAGGCTGAGTAACGTTTCTTGCAGTTCTCTTGTCTTAAGTCCACAATCCGGGTTTGCCCAGACTTGTTCGATCGGAATAATATCCAGAATCTTCATCAGCACCTGCTTCATCTCCGCAACGCCGGGTACTCTTGGTGAATGAATGTCGTAGAGGCCGGGACCAACATCTGATTGAAAGCCTGATCTCTTCAAGGCCTGTACAATACTCAGATCAGATCTTGACGATTCGAAAGAAAAAACATCAGCATCCATCCGTTCAATATCACCGATGATGTCTTCAAATTCACTGTAGCACATGTGTGTGTGTATTTGCGTTGTCGGTAATACACCACTGTGAACTAACCTGAAAGCTGAAATAGCCCATTCGAGGTACTCACGATGCCAGTCACGCTTTCGCAGCGGCAGTTTCTCCCTGAACGCCGCTTCGTCAATCTGAATAATTGATATCCCGGCGTCTTCGAGATCAAGCACTTCTGTCCGTATCGCCAGCGCAATTTGCAGGGCAATTGTTTTAAGTGGGATGTCTTCACGGTTGAAAGACCAATTCAAAAGCGTTACAGGGCCTGTGAGCATACCTTTGACAGGTTTCCGGGATAGTGACTGAGCATAGACAATGTCATCAACAGTCATGGGTTTTGATCTGCTGACATCGCCCCAGATAAGCGGCGGTTTTACACATCGTGTACCATATGATTGGACCCACCCATTATCGGTAAGCAGAAACCCATTAAGCTTTTCAGCAAAAAAGGCCACCATATCATCTCGCTCGAATTCGCCATGAACCAGAACATCAAGCCCGATCTCCTCCTGAACCGCAATGCAGTCAGCAACCAGATGGTGAATATAATCATCATATTTTGCTTTATCAATTTTTCCTTTCTTGAAAGCTGAACGAACACGCTGAACGTCTCGGCTTTGTGGAAAGGATCCGATCGTTGTAACCGGTAGAACGGGTAGTTTTAGATGGTTTTTCTGGATGATCCTCCGTGTGTCGTAATCAGGTTTTCTAATATAATCATCCTCTGACAACTGAGACAGTGTTTTCTGGATATCTATGTCGTTACTACAGCCTCTACATATCTTTTTGCTTTCCCTCTTACGTTTGATTGCATCTGCATCAGGATGATAGTCAGACATCAACAGCTTCAGATGATGAAGCTCAGCTAACTTTTCTTCTGCGAATGCAAAGAGTCCTTTGCTATCAATGGGAAGATTTTTTTCATTTTTCAACGAGTACGGTACATGCAACAGAGAACATGATGTGTTGATCACTACATCATGGCAATATCTTGATATTTCGGTTATTAGAGAGCGTGTTTGGTCATAATCATTTTTCCAGATATTTTTTCCGTTCACTAAACCTGCAAAAAGTGTTTTTCCTTCTGGGAAACCATATCTCTTAATCAGTGCCAGTGACTGATCGCCTTCAACAAAATCAAGCCCGATCGCATCAAAAGAGAGTGATAGTAAATCCTTGTAACAGTCTCTGATATCGCCAAAATATGTTTGCAGAAGAACCCGACAATTCCCTTTGAAGGCCAGGATTCCTCGATAGATCATCGACATAAGATGTCGGTCATAATCCGATAAATCCATAACGAGGGCAGGTTCATCAAATTGAATCCAGAGAGCACCCAGCTGATCAAATTGGTGAATAATTGCCTTATACGCGGTAATCAGATCCGGTACGAAATCCTCAACAGATTTATTTCCTCTGATTCTGGCAAGCTTGATGAACGTGTAAGCACCGATAATAACAGGTTTCGTTGTTATACCAAGTTTTTCCGCTTCCTGATACTCGACGAACGGTTTCGTGCCAGTCATTGAGATAGCTGTTGTGTCAGAAATTTCTGGAACAAGATAATGATAATTTGTTCGAAACCATTTTTTCATAGGGAGTGCCGTGACATCACCTTGTTCTCCCTGATAACCTCGTGCCATCGCAAAATAAGTGCCAAGTGCTGACAGATTAAGGGACTTATAGCGATCTGGAACAACATTTAGCAAGACCGCAGTATCCAGCATTTGATCATAAAAGGAAAAATCGTTAGATGGTAAAAAGTCTATGTTATACCCGCTTTGTACTTGCCAATTAGACTTCCTGAGCTGAGATGCGACAGTGTGAAGCTCCAATTCCTGAGAAGGATTTCTCAAATACCCCTCAGTTGCGAACTTCAATTCTCTCTGAGAACCAATTCTCGGATAACCAATAATTGATGTTTTCATGACGATCATGCCTTTCTGATGTTTGACAGCATGCTATCATGAATATTGTTTCATTGGGTAACACTTATCAATTGTCACATGTCATAGATAATTTCTATGTCATCTTCATGACACGGATTCAGCCGCTCGCTAGCACATTCTTTATGCATGAAACTAGATCCTGTTATCAACTGATGCAACGGGTAAAAACGCGAATCAATCTAAATAACGACTCCCGCAAGAATCGCAGCAAGAACAATGAGCGGCGCAGGAATTTTGCGCAGAAGCAAGAGGGCAACGGTTATTACAACGACGATTATATTTTCCAGTGTGAATCCGCTCTTCTGCATCAGGATTACAGCAGCTATAGCGATCAATCCACCGGCAGCAGCGGTGATACCCTTTAAGGAAATTTGAATTCCTTTTAATGCCTTTAATGTCTCCCAGATCGGATAGACAAAATAGATCAGCAATATTCCCGGAAGAAAAATAGCAATTCCGCTGACAGCAGCGCCAAATATTTGACTGATGATGCCACCATCACGCGCAGCCATTCCTCCTGCATATGCACTGAAGCTGAACATCGGTCCAGGGATCCCCTGAACAAGTCCAAAGCCAGTTAGAAATTCCTGACTGGTCATGTATTGATTCATCTCGACTAATTCACTGTACATCATCGGGATTACGACTTGTCCGCCGCCGATAACCAGATATCCATACCGATAAAAGCTTTCAAAAAGATGAATGATCCGCTGATCCCACGTCAATGTCAAAATGATACCGCCGAGTGCGAAGATCGCAAACAAAACAAGATATCGCCACGGTGGTCGAATGGTAATCGGATGCCATAATGCGTCCTCTTTTGAAATAAGAACTGTGAAGAAACCACTGGCCAGCAAAACCAACGGATAGATCCAAGGTTCTCTGATAAAAAAAGTACTCACCGCACTAAAAAGGAAAAGTCCAATGGTTAACTTATCTGTGACAACTTTTCGACCGATGCGAAAGGCAGCAACCAGAATAAAACCAACCGCCATCGGCCCGATTAAACGCAAGGCATCCTGTGATACTTGAATTGATTGCAGAAACAGTGACAGGAAAGAAAGCACCGTCATGATGATCAACGCAGGAACCGCCCAAACCAACAGTGTTAAGAAACTGAGCAAGGTCCGCCGATTTTATGACCGATCGCAATGATCGTCTGCGTGCTGCTCGGGCCCGGCAGAATGCCAGTCAGAGCTATCAATTCAATCAGTTCTTTTTCTGACAAATACTTTTTTTTGACAACCATCTGATCGGTGAATACACCGTAGTGGGCTTCAGGACCGCCATAAGCCCCCAACGAACAGATTAAGACATCGAGCAGGAATATTTGCCAGCGGATATTAGATCGGCTTTCAGCTTGTATATCCATGAAAGGTCCCTCTCTTTGTTGGTTCGCAGGCTGTATTTTCTCTTCCCATCTGTGACTGATCAACAGCTGCCATAAGAACCGTTTCCCAAAAAGCTGATCGCCGAGCGACTAATGTTACTTGATTATTTCGATATACAAACGATTTTATTCAATATAACAAACAGCCCAAAATAGTTCAAGCATCAAAGCGGCAGGTACTCTCTGATCAAGTCAATTCTGGTCATTCAAATGTTGTTTTGATTCAATTGTTTGTCACTGATTAAATGATCTGTTTTCAAACGCCGGAAATATAAAACAAAGGATACAATCATGACGACAAATTCAGCAACAGCAAATGAAGCCCAGAT
>JAAYBY010000094.1 GCA_012729935.1 Clostridiaceae bacterium
CACAGGTGATATTCGCTGCTTCAAAGGCCGGTCCGGCTGCAGTCGAGCAGGCGATCCGTCCATTCGGTGTGCTGAGAACCATTTCGCCGTTGGTTCCGATATCGATCAGCAAGGCGATTTGTCGCTGTTGATGTCCCTGGCTGCTGAGGCCTGTGGCGATCAGGCCTGCCGTGATGTCCGCTCCGACATAGGCTGCGATGGAGGGCATCAGCTGACAAATGGTATCCGGTTCCAGAGGCAGCCCCAGTTCAGCAGCTGTGCGTGTCTGCGCCGCCACGCTGACCGGAATAAAGGGTGTCCGCGCTATTGCGTCAGGCGGCAGCTGTGTCAGAAGGTGCATCATAACTGTATTGCCGGTCAGAACCACATGGGCAACCCGATTCAGCAGATCATCTGGTGCAGCGATCCGGTCAATCTGTCTGAGCAGCCGATGCGTCAGCTCACCGATCGCCTGAGCCAGCACGCGCTGTAACTCAGTTTGATGTCCGGCCATGGCCTGTTCGATCCGGCTGATCACATCAGCTCCATAGGTCCGCTGCGGGTTGAGCATCGCATCAGAAGCCAGCAATCGACCGGTTTTCAGATCACATAAATAGCCGGCCAGTGTGGTTGTCCCGATATCGACGGCCAGTCCCAGCGGTTCAGCCGTTTGATCCGTTACAAAGCGCAGGACTTCACGCGTGTCAATCCGGACGTAAGCCGTCGGATGGTACTTTGACCGGCGAAAAACATCCGGCAGCTGAGACAGCAGACGATACGGGATAGACAGTCCACTGGCGTCGAAAAAGCGTTCGTCATCCGCTCGTTGGTCTTTTAAAGACGGCTCGTCGACAATAACCGACTGTCGTGCCACCAGCGGCGACAAAATCAGCTCCGGCAGCATACCGCTCGTGGCGATCTGCGGTCGGCTGTAGCGGGGCAGACGAACAACCAGCGGCTGGTCGAGCGGAACACCTGCCCGCTGCCATAACGCCTCATCCAGAATCGTCTGGCAGGCCAGTACAGAACCGATCCCCTCAATGGTGACGGTACATTTAAGGCAGGTTCCTTTGCCGCCGCAGGGAGCGGGAACGGCCAGATTCGACTCGCGCAAAATCTGAAGCAATCCGGCCGGCTGCTCAATCTGGATGTTGTGGGTTGTCTCCTGATCCCTGACACTGATCTGCATACGTATCGATCCTCCGCCCTTTTCCCATCATTTTACCACTTCAACAGAAACCCGGCCACCTGCATGGTTGGATCAATCTACCTGCGCAAATTACCTTTTTATACAGGCGTCACACGAGTGGCTATAACCTTGTTTACGATTTTTTCTCTTGGGTTTGGGCATGATGCTTTGGCAGAATACGATGGTAGACAAACAAACTGCCTGTAATCATCACTGCAAAAAGGATCCATGACGGACGATATGAATTTGACTGCGTATATAACGCCGCAATAATCAGCGGCGCGATGACTCCGCCGGAATTGAACGCAGTTTGAATGAAGCTGGAAATTTTCGGATAGTCTTTCTGGCCGTAAAGTTCGTAGGCCAGCACCGGGCCTGCCACTGAAATGTAGGCGGCACCCATAATGAACCCGGCCAGAGCGATCACAACGCCGATGATGTGCTGTCCGTAGACCAGACCGGCCAGACAGGCCAAAAGCGAGAGGTTGGCAAAGAACGTAGTCCTTCTCAACCCCAGACGGTCAAAAAAGAATCCGACCGATAATTTACCGATTGACATGCAGACCATCGCGATACTGGTGATCAGTGACGCTTTCTCCAGAGAATAACCGATATCCTGAAAGCTGGGCGTCAGATTGTTGATGACGCCGGACGCACAGATGCAATTGATGGCAAACACAGCAATCAGCGCCCAGAATTTGAAAGAGCGTCGCGCTTTGACAAACGAGATACCGGGCAGGTCCATTTTCATATGGATGTTGTCGCGGACACCCTGATCCGGATTGTTCTTGAGCACAAAAAAGGCCAGCGGGATCAGGATGACTGAAATAACGATCGCAAACAGCAGGGCGGCCGTCTGCCAGCCCATACCGGCGATCCATCTGCCGCCTAAAAAATTGAAGAGCATGCCGCCGAAACCAGAGCCCATGAAGGCAATTGACATGGCGATCGCGTTTTTGCCGGGGAACCAGTCGTTGACCAGGATTGAGCAGGGCAGGAACCCTGTGAGCACAGTTGCCATAACCTGAATCGCCATCACCAGATAATACAAACCGATGGAGTTGACACCGGCAAATGCGAATGAACTAACCGCCAGGATCAGGCTGGCGATGCGCATCACGCGCAGAACGCCGAACCGATCGATCAGCTGGCCGCCGATCAATGTCGTAATAACGGAGACGATTCCCCTGATAAACAGACCCATCAGCATCGCGGCTCTGCTGGTACCGAATTGAGTCTGAATCGGGATGATAAAAACACCACTGCTGTTGAACACAATGCCCCAGTTGACCGCCAAAACGATAAACAGGCTGGCGATGATGATCCATTGATAATTTTTGGTCACACTTTTCATGAAGGCTCCGATCAGTAGTGTACGGAAGACTGCAGGCAAGAATATCGTACATCAAGCGATCATATACGATCAAAACCGGTTTGGCAATAAAGATCATTTAGTTTCGTCATTTTGCCGGCCGCTTCCATTTGCTGAATTTCGTACCCTGTATGACTGTTCGAACCAGCTAATCTGTTTTACAATGTTAGCGGAGGTGATCTGAATGCAGACCACACATGTTCAAATTGTCATGGCCTCTCATGTCAACGGGGCAGGACGTCTGTTCGGCGGCCAGCTGATGGAATGGATCGATGTAACCGCCGCAGTTGCAGCACGTCGTCATGCGAAAAATGACGTCACACTGGCAGCCGTTGACGCCCTCGATTTCATCGCACCTGTTGAAATGAATGATACCGTTATCCTGACAGCAA
>JAAYBY010000095.1 GCA_012729935.1 Clostridiaceae bacterium
AACGGTCGATGCGCAGGCCAGCCCAGTGGATCATGATGCCGGTTATGATCATCAGAACGACCCAGATGGGTTCTCCCCAAGCGTAAAAGAACAGCGAAAAGATTAACAAAACTGTGTTTTTCGCCTTCATGCTTCCCGCCGCCAGATAGAAGAGAAGGCAGGCCGGCAAAAAGGCATAAAGAAAAATCAGACTCGAAAAAACCATATCTTGTGCTCCTTACAACAGGAAGTCAGTTTAGTTATCAACCGGCAACTGAACTTTGGCTCAGTCACTGTATCTTCTATAATATAAACACATCGCATTCAATTGGCAACGGTCAGACATTGGCAACGGTCAAGGCTTGCTTGTTCAGGGTTTTCATTCCTGTTATGATAAAGCTGAACAATGTATGAAGAAGAAGGAGGCGATCGTATGGCGTATGAACCGATCAAGGTAACATGGCACGGTCATTCCTGCTTTCTGTTGGACAACGGTCATTGGCAGATTGTCCTCGACCCTTATCGATCCAGCATGATCGGTTACCCGCCGCTAAAGCTGTCAGCTCATGCCTATTTGACATCACATGATCATGCCGATCACAACGAAATCAGTGTGGTGGCACTGCAAAAAACTGATTTCAACCCGATTCTCCGGGTTGAAACATCAGTCAGCTGGCCGGCTGACACAGATCCCGACCGATATCAGGTCAAAACGGTCTTGTCACATCACGATGCTGAACAGGGTGCCAGACGAGGGCTGAACCGGATTCACATGATCCGGACGCATAACATGACGATCGCTCATCTGGGTGATCTGGGACACATGCTGTCAGATGAGCAGATCAGAGCGATCGGCTCTGTTGATCTGCTGCTGATTCCTGTTGGCGGGTATTACACGATTGACGCGGTCCAGGCTGTTGAAACAGTTTTAAGAATTAAGCCGCGAACGGTCGCTCCGATGCACTATCAGATTGGATTGGGCTCCTTGCCGATTGCGTCGGTCGATGAATTTGCAAAGAAAATCAGCCCGCATTATCCAGTCCATGATTTGCACGGATCGTCTTTACAGCTTAATCAAACAGACGACTGCGTCTGTTATTTGTTTTCATTTAACAGAACGATACACTAACCGGCATAAAGCCAAACCATCGTAATCATTGTTTCTGTCTGATCTTTTGTATTATAATGGAGAGCGATTGTTAGACAGGAGAGGAGCAACAGGGTTGAACAAACAAATACGCTCGATTACGTATGGGGGAATTCTGTCGGCTGTCATTTTGCTGGCTACTTATTTTATCAAGTTTCCGATCCCGGGTGGATATGGGTACATCAATTTCGGCGATGGCGCTATCTTTGCTTCAGCTGTTATCATGGGTCCGTTTGCCGGACTATGTGCTGCGCTCGGTTCCGCGCTTGCTGACCTGTTGGCCGGCTTTCCGCACTATATCGTCCCGACAGTCCTGATTAAAGGTGTCATGGGACTGCTTGCAGGATTCGCGCTAAAGCGCTTTAGTCATTTGACATGGCCAGGGCAACTTCTGCTGTTTACTCTCTGTGAGTTGATTATGGTCGGGGGGTATTTTGTCGCCGAAGTGTTTTTATATGGACTGGCTGCAGCGTCTGGAACACTGATTTTCAATAGTCTCCAGGGTCTGGCAGGCATCGCGACCGGCCTTGCAGTTGTTCCTTTGATGCGAAAAGTTCGCGTGTAATTCAGTGAACGGGTTAAGATCGGATCAGGAGGTTATCTGTGACTGATCAAATTGATCATAATGATCCGGAACGACTGATTGTAGAAGAAGCTCGTTCGGGAGACGCTGATGCGTTTACCATTCTTTTTGACCGGTATGCACCGCGTATTTTCAGTACGTGTTTTCAATATACCGGTCACCGCCAGGATGCCGAGGACTGTGTTCAGGAGACATTTATCAAAGCCTGGCGCGCACTCAACCAATATCAGTTCCAGTCAGCGTTTTATACCTGGCTATATCGTATCGCAGCCAATACCTGCCTGGATTATCGTCGCAAAGCACATCGAACGCCTGCGATTTCTCTGGATGAATCCGTTGATGTCTCTGACAGCAGCGTTCAATGGCAGATACCTGACGATCGACCGCTGCCGGATGAGACAGCGGAATCTGCAGAACTCCGTCGTTTGATCCATTCGCAGCTTCTGATTTTGCCAACGTCTATGCGACAGATCATTACTCTGATTGATATTGATGGCTTTTCATATCAGGAAGTATCAGAAATTCTCGAAATTTCCATCGGAACGGTCAAGTCTCGTTTATCACGCGCGCGCCAGCGTCTGATGAAACTTCTCAAGCAAATGGAAAACAAACAATTGGAACAAGTCAACAGTGCGATCCGTCAAAAGAACAGGAATCAGGACAACTGATCGGAGAAAAGGAGTTTAGCCGCTATGAAAGCGTCTTTTCATACAGATGAATCAATGATTGTTGATTACCTGGACAATAACCTCAGTCAAGAGGAACGGGCTGTTTTTGAAGAACATCTGGAGCAATGTTCCAGATGCCGCGCGAACGTTGGTCAGCAGCGAGCCTGGCTGGCAAAGTTAGAGGCAGCTCAGATGACAGATGATCCGCAAGCCATTGCAGATCCGTCAACACTGAATCGTATCCGTGAGTCACTGCTGACCGATATGACTGCTGTCAATCAGAACCCGATCAATAAAGTTCAGTTTTCCCGCAGACTGTCATGGACTCGCGTTTCCGGCATTGCAGCTGCTGTGGTTGTTCTGGCGGTCTTAGTTCCGCTTCTGGCGACACACTGGAACCAAGGTGATCGAGCTGCTCAACAGGCTATCGATGTTCTGGATTATCAACAAAATGGCGAACAGGCCGATCACGAAACGTCTGCAGAGATCATGACGGTTGACAGCGGCTCCGACACAACGGGCGAACAGGCTGTCTGGCGTGTGTATGAGGGCGTTTTAGCTGATTTGCCCGCTTTGCAGATCTTTTTTGAGGAAACAGTCGACGAATCGTTGACTGAAGAGACAAAAACGGCAGAACCGGCTACAGGTGAATCAGAATCGGTTGAAACGAGTCGTGATTATTTTTCAAATCGAACAGCTAAATTGAACCGGACGGGCCAGTCTCTGTTGAACGTGCTTCAAAAAGCTGAATCAGTTCAAATCGCCGTCAAGAACAGCAGTGAGCAACCGGTTATGATTCTAGCCAGTTACCCGATGGATATCGCCGGGCAGACCAAGCAGGAGCTGGAAGAAATCCTTCAAACTTGCCAAAACCCCGTCAGTATTGAGATAATCAGATATGCCGATCTGCAGATAAAACTCAGTGCCTATGAGTCAGGCCTGGAGAAACGATTGATTCCACAATCAATCGATGCGCGGCATAACTGGATCCTATTACTGATTGGGGCGTGATGACTTGTCTGAACAACGCTTTTTACTGCTGGATGGCAACAGCCTGATTAATCGGGCTTATTACGGGCTTTACGGCCGGCAATCCCTGACAGCGCCAGACGGAACACCAACCGGGGCGCTTTTCGCTTTTTTTAACATGTTTATGAAATGGCTTGAAGATTTACAGCCGTCTCATGTCGTTGCTGCCTTTGACAGGAGAGAACCGACATTTCGCCATAAAAAATACGAAGATTACAAAGGGACAAGAAAACCGATGCCGGACGATCTGGCTGTACAAATTCCCATACTGAAAGAACTGCTGGAGCAGTGGGGAATTTGCTGTATGGAACAAATTGGTTATGAAGCGGATGACCTGATCGGTACACTATCCGTTCTGGCTTCCGCAGCCATGCCGGTAACCATCGTCAGTGGCGATAAGGACAGCTTTCAGCTGGCGAACGAGCGTGTCACCATCCTGCAGCCGGTGACACGGTCCGGGCGTACTGAAGTCGAGCAATACGACCCGCAGGCGATTTACGACCGCTATCAGCTGTCTCCTGATCAACTGATCGACATGAAAGCGCTGATGGGCGATCCGTCCGATAACATACCGGGTGTTCGCGGGATTGGTGAGAAGACAGCAATTGAGCTCATTCGTACATATGGCAGTCTGGAGAAACTATATGAATCCCTGGATAAGATCCGGCCTGCAATTGCCGACAAACTGAAAGAGAATAGACAGACCGCCATCCTTTCGCGTGAACTGGTTACGATAGAAAAGAACGTACCGATCGACCAGAATCTGGATGGTTATCGAATCGGTCAGATGGATCGCAAGGCGCTGAGTGATTCATTCGCCAGGCTTGGCTTCAGGACGCTCATGGATCGGCTGGAATTGCAGGAAACGGCCGCTATGGCTGCTGACGTGTCATTTACGCTGGCCTCTGCCAGTGATCTGAAAGCTGATCTTGAAAAACGCAGTGACTGGATTACGCTTCGTCTTGACTGGCCAGGTCCCCTGACCTGGATTGATCAAAATGAACAGATTCGTCTGATCCCGGTGGAACTGTGCGCAGAGTGCTGGTCTTTTTTATCTGAATCCAGCCATCGGTTTTTTGTACATGATTACAAGACGTGGCTGCGAAACAATCGTCTGACGGCTGTCCTGCCGCTTGTTCATGATGTGTATATTGCAGCCTATTTACTGGATCAATCAGATAAGGCACCCGGTTTGGAGCGTCTTTTCCAAAGTCTAACCGGTAAAACCCTATCGTCAGGGGAACCGGCTGCAGATGTTCAGCCGCTGTACCAGACCACACTGCTGGATCCTGAGAAAAAAGCAACAGAATCAGCTCTTGCAGAACAGAAGGCTGCCGCAGAAACCATGGCAATACGCGCGATCGGTGAGCATCAGCGAACGCTTCTTTCTGATCGACCGTTAAAAACGCTTGCCGACGATGTCGAGTTTCCTTTATCCAGAATCCTGGCAGAGATGGAACACAAAGGATTCCGTCTGGACCGCCAGGTGCTGGAAGCCCGTTCTGCTGAAATGGAACAGCGTCTGGATGGGCTGCAGAAGCGGATTTATGATTTGAGCGGCCGTGCATTTAATATCAATTCGCCGAAACAGTTAAGTGATATTCTGTTTCAGGATCTGGGTCTTGAACCAGGCAAGAAAAGATCCGGCGGAACCTATGCAACCGATGCCGGTGAGCTGGATCGGCTGCATGATGAACATCCGATCATCCCGCTGATTGTCCAATATCGGCAAACAGCCAAACTGCGGGCGACCTTCGTGGAAGGATTGATCAAGGTCATCGACCCTGCAGATGGTCGTGTCCATACAACGTTTAATCAAACATTGACTGCGACCGGCCGTCTGTCAAGTTCTGAACCCAATCTGCAGAACATCCCGATTCGGACAGCGGAAGGCCGCCGCATCAGAGAAGCATTCGTAGCAGATTCCGGATGTGTGCTGATTGACGCGGATTATTCGCAGATCGAGCTGCGGCTTCTGGCACATCTCTCAGGTGACCCTGCGATGACGGAGGCGTTCAATCATCAGGCCGATATCCATTCAGATACAGCGTGCAGATTGTTTGGCTGTTCAGCCGGACAGGTGACGTCTGAGCAGCGATCGATCGCCAAGACAATGAATTTCAGCATCGTTTATGGCATCAGTGATTTTGGGCTGGCTCGTGATCTCGGTGTTTCCGTTCGAAAGGCGCATCAGTTAATCGCTGAATACGAGGCGAAGTATCCACAAATCCGAGCGTTTTTGAAGAACCTGGTTACAGAGGCGTATGAACATGGATACGTTGAAACACTATCAGGCAGGCGCCGCTATCTGACAGAACTGAAGTCGCCGCAGTACACTGTACGGCAGTTCGGTGAACGGGCTGCGATGAACACGCCGATTCAGGGAACAGCCGCTGATTTGATTAAGAAGGCGATGGTCCTGGCCGATCAGGCATTAAAAGATGCAGGGTTATCTGCCAGCCTCATTTTGCAGATCCACGATGAACTGATTGTGGAAGCTCCTGAACACGAGGCGCAACAGGCTGCGGAACTGCTCAGGCATTCAATGGAATCCGCCATGGAATTGTCAGTGCCGCTGGTTGCTGACGTATCGTTTGGCTATAGTTGGGCTGCCTGCAAGGAAAATGAGGCTGACAGTCTGCCTGCTTTTTTGGAGGAATAATCAATGTTTGTGCTCGGTATAACAGGTGGCATCGGCTGCGGTAAAAGTACGGTGGCGGGTTTCTGCCAAGAGGCGGGACTGCCGGTTATCGATGCGGATGCATTGTCCCATCAGGTAACAGCTGCCGGAGGCTCGGCCCTGCCGGAGCTGGTTGAGTTGTTCGGTTCGGGAATCATGGATGAAGAAGGAGCCTTGAACAGGGAAAAGATGGCCCGGCTTGTTTTTCGTGATAAACGGTCGCTGGATCTGCTCAGTGAAGTCGTTCACAAACATGTGATACGGTCAATGCGCGAACAGGTTGAGACGCTTCGCGAATCGAAACAGCGGGCAGTTGTCCTTGATGTTCCGATTCCTGTTAAAGATGGTTTTCTGGATCTATGTGATCAGGTCTGGGTTGTCTGGTCTTCCGATGAAGTCAGACTTGACCGGCTGAAGCGCAGGGGGATGGAGGCGGAAGAGGTTCAAAGACGCATGGCGATGCAAATGAGCCGTGAAACCTATTTTAAAATCGCCGATCATATCATCGAGAATGACGGTACGCTGCAAGAGTTGAAACGGGCGACCGAGGAACTCTTGATACAGGAGCTGAAAGAGCGCGGCGTCAAGATCAAACCGTTTGACTGGTGAAGTCAGCGGTTACACGTTGAAGCGGAACAGAACGACGTCACCATCCTGCATGACATAGTCTTTTCCTTCTGAACGAATTAATCCTTTTTCACGGGCGGCTGCATGACTGCCGCATGCCATTAAGTCCTGATAGGCGATCACTTCTGCCCGGATGAAACCACGTTCAATATCCGAATGGATTTTGCCGGCTGCTTGAGGTGCACGTGTGCCGCGCTTGATGGTCCACGCCCGGACTTCAGGTTCACCGGCAGTCAGGAACGAGATCTGGCCGAGCAGGTGATATCCGGCCCGGACAATTTTATCGAGACCGGATTCGCTCAAACCGAGATCATTGATGAATTCAAGCCGCTCCTGCGGGTCGAGGAGGGCAATTTCCTGCTCTATTCGAGCGCTGATCACAACGACTTCTGCCGCTTCAGCAGCGGCAATGTTACGAACTGTTTGTACAGATTCAGGTTCGGGCTGATTAAGATCGTCTTCAGAGAGATTAGCCACGTACAGGACTGGTTTTGAGGTCAGTAACGCCAGCTGACGCATCCAGTCGGTTTCATCTTCATCAGCAGTTACTGTTCGGGCTGGTTTCCCGTCCGTCAGATGTGCCTGAACTCTTTCGTAGAAGGCGACCTCTGCCAGTTTTGACTTATCGCCGCCTTTGGTCAGCTTTCGTGTTTTATCGATACGACGTTCGAGATATTCCAGATCAGAAAAGATCAGTTCAAAATTGATTGTTTCAATATCGCGTGCGGGATCCGGCTGTCCGTCAACGTGGATAATCTGGTCATCATTAAAACAGCGGACGACATGAAGAATGGCGTCAACCTCGCGTATGGTGGCCAGAAACTGGTTGCCCAGTCCTTCTCCCTTGCTGGCTCCTTTGACAAGGCCGGCAATATCGACAAAGTCGATGGTCGCATAGGTCACTTTTTCCGGATGGTACATCTCCGCCAGTCGATCCAGGCGTTCATCCGGAACTGCCACAGAGCCGATGTTCGGATCGATCGTACAAAACGGGTAATTGGCGACAGTAGCCCCCGCACGGGTAATCGCATTAAAGAGTGTGCTTTTGCCCACATTGGGCAGTCCAACAATTCCGAGTCGCATAGCTATAACCTCCTGACGGTCAGCATGGCTATTATCGCAGATTCTCATTGAGCGTGCAACGCACGAGATGGCAGGATTTGACGGATTATGTCGTCTACTACTGACTGTACTGCCCAGCTGATCAGATTACACTGGTGAAGACCAGCGGCATTTTCCCGAATCAGGAGGAAGAGAGCAGTGAAGCAGATGTGCAGCCAGATCCGATCATGCGGTCTTCACGGACTGGATGGAATTCCAGTCGTCATTGAAGTATCCATCCTACCGGGGCTGCCAGCATTTGACATTGTCGGGCTTGGCGATTCAGCTGTCCGTGAATCAAAAGACCGAGTTCGGGCAGCGATCTGTAATTCCGGATTCACATTTCCCAAGGGACGACTGATCGCCTGCTACGCACCGGCATGGTTGAGAAAGGGCGGATCAGGATTTGACCTGCCGCTAGCTTTGGCGATTTTATCAGCGTCCGGACAAGTGCGGATGCCGGATGATGCGCCGGTCATCATCGGTGAGCTGGGCCTCAATGGCAAGGTCCGTCATGTACCTGGTGTTTTTTGTCGTGCACTTGCCTGTGTTGAGAGAAAAGACGAAATGATTATGGTGTCGCGTGATGACGCACAGGAAGCGATGAGTATTTTACCTGAACGCACCGTCCCGGTTGCCAGTCTGGATGAGGCAGCCCATCTGGTCACACACTGGGAAAGACGCGAACGGCTGATCCGATATCCATTTGACCGTCAGGGTCAGAACAATCACGATTTCCAGAATGATAAGCAACGGCCCGGAAAGATAACAAATCGATCGATTTGTCTTTCCGGCCAGAGTAAAGCCGTTCGTGCTTTAACATTATCTGCCGCAGGTCATCACAGTTTACTGATGCTGGGATCACCTGGATGTGGTAAAACATCACTCGCGTCTCTCTTACCCTTGTTTTTACCACCGCTCACAGATGATGAAGCCGTTGAAGTGACACGTATATACAGTGCAGCCGGTCTCTTGCCAGAAGGTAGGGGTTTAATCAGAGAACGGCCCTTTCGTGCACCTCATCACGCGACAACTCGTGCTGCCTTGATTGGCGGCGGTGTCACGCCTGTCCCCGGTGAGGTCAGTCTGGCCCACCGGGGCGTTCTGTTTCTCGATGAACTGACTGAATTTAAGTCCGATCATCTGGATCTGATGCGGCAGCCGATGGAACTAAAAAAGATTCATCTTTCCCGTCTGCGTTACCGCATGAGTTATCCTGCAGATTTTTTACTGATCGGTGCCGCTAATCCGTGTCCGTGCGGTGCCTATTTTGAACCATCTGATAACTGCCGCTGTTCTGAGGAGAAAATTCGCGACCACCTCGGACGGATCAGCGGACCCCTGATTGACCGGATACATCTTGCCGTCGAAATGACGAGACTGTCGGCAGATGACCTGGTGCGCAGTATTCCAGTCTGTTCATCGACATCTGACATGATTGATCCTGATGAAGTCAGGAAGCGGATCTTGATGTGCAGACAGTTGCAGCATCAACGATGTCAGGAGCAAAGAAGACCACTATGTCTGAACGGAGACACTGAAGTTCGTGATCTTGGCCGCTTTATCGAAATCGACGAAAAGCTGCTCCGTTATGCCGGACAGTCTGCCAGCCGTCTGCAAATGAGTGCGCGCAGTTACCATAACAGTCTGCGGATTGCCCGTACCATTGCGGATCTTGAGCAAAGTGTGCGCGTCAAACAGGATCATATTGATGAATCATTCCAATACAGAATTCGCTGGCCCGGATCACGAAAATGAGTGTTCAGTCGGGAAAGCTCCAGGCAAGTCAAATTGAAAAGATGGCTTTTTGCCTGACGGTTTCAAAGCTTATAAAAACACCGGGGACTGACCACGGCTGTCTGCGTACCCGAATCCTGAAACAGGGATACCAGGCGTCTTTGACTGATCTGATGCCAGGTGATAATCGTTTGCCTGATCAAAGAGAAAAAGCTGAAGATTTGACTGCGCAAGGAATTTGGGCAATGTGCGCGGCGGATCCTCATTACCCATACCGTCTTAAACAGATTCGATCTTGTCCGCTTGTTCTCTACGTGCGCGGCCAGGGTAGTTGTGAATGCTGGGAACGTCCGTTAGCGATTACGGTTATCGGCACACGATCACCGACTGCATATGGGCAGGCGGTTACCCGGCGCATTGTTCCAGAATTGTGTTCAGATCACACTGTGATTATCAGTGGCCTGGCACAGGGAATCGATGGTCTGGCTCATCAGCTGACGCTGGCTCATGATGGTATGCCGCTTGCCGTTGTTGCCCAGGGCGTCGACATTGTGTATCCGGCAGCAAACAGGCAACTGATGGAAGAAATTGCACAAAGAGGCCTTATTATCAGCGAACATGAACCGGGAACAAAACCCAGAAGGCCTTATTTTCCGGCGCGTAACAGAATTCTCAGCGGTCTGGCTGATGTCGTTGCCGTAATGGAGGCAGCAAGTCGCAGCGGTACTTTGATCACAGCGGGATTTGCAGCGGACCAGGGGCGTGATGTTTTCGCTGTACCGGGGAGTATTCTAATGAGAACCAGTGAAGGCTGCCATCAATTACTGAAAGAGGGTGCAGGTGTTCTGACACAATCAGCCGATCTTCTGCCTGATAACCAGAAGCGAACCAGCAGCAGATCAATTGATTGGATTGACACAGAAACGACTTGCATACTTGACCAATCCGAAAGACAGCTGCTGCAGCAACTTGCGGGTGTTCATTGGACGGTTGAATCAATCGCGGATGAGTTTGGCTGGTCGATACGAAAAACGGAATCCTGGCTTAGCAGA
>JAAYBY010000009.1 GCA_012729935.1 Clostridiaceae bacterium
CCGAACGGAATATGGTTCACATCAGACATGTTTCCGGTTGTGATATTCATATTCCCCTTTCAAAAGGAATGGGCGGTGCTTTTGGTACGCGCATGCTGATCGGCAGTGCCGGCAGCCGCGTGATTACCGATACGGACACGTTCTACGCCTTCAAAAAGCAGATGGTCAATTTTGTAGGTTATCTGCGAACCGGTGAAGAACCCTACCCTTTCACGCAGACCATCGAACTGATGAAGCTGCTCATTGGTGCCGTCATCAGCCGCGAGGATGGTGGCCGCAGGGTTCTGCTTTCTGAAATAAAGGAGCGTTAACCATGCCACTACCTGACGTCTTTTCATTGACTGGTAAAAAGGCTCTGCTTCATTGTCCAGAACATGTTTATGGATTGGAAATTGCAGCAGGGCTGTGTGAGGCGGGTGCCCAGGTCTGGATCTGCGGTCCGGACGCTGCAGCGCTCAGAGAGGCGGAGAGACATTTGGCAGGGAACGGCTGCAATCTGTCCGGCCAGTTCGTCTATCAAGCGGGATCTGAGTCAGCTGCCCTCCGGCTGGCTGAAGCGGCGCAGGCTGAAATGGGCTCAATCGATGTATTTGTCGACAACGGATCCGGTCAACTGCCGGCCGGGTGGCAGCATGATTTTGATACCATTGACAACGTGCTCCAGCGTACACAGCTCGGTTTGATCCTGACGGTTCAGCAAATCGGCCTGGTCATGGCGGGTCAACAATCCGGTTCTGTTATTCTGGTCAGCGATTATGCCGCGCTGGTCGGATTCGACACGAATCTGTATGATCCGTCTTCATCGAAATTTCAGCAGGATTTTTCTCTCCTTTACGGCTTCGTCAAAGGCTCCATGGTCAACTATGCGCGTCAGGCTGCCGGTTTTCTCGGAGAGCACGGTGTTCGGTGCAATTGTCTGGCTTTTGCTCCGCTGTCCGAATCTGTTCCGGACGATTTCGAACAGGCATATATCCGCCATGCCCATTTGAAGAAGCCGATCCAGCCACAGGACATAAAAGCAGCTGCCGTATTCCTTGCCGCAGATGCCTCACAGTATATTACCGGCATCACCTTACCGGTCGACGGCGGCTATACCGCCAAATAGGAGACTTGATATGAATACACTCGATCTCTTTTCCCTGAAAGGGAAAACCGCCTTGATTACGGGCGGTCGTGTCATGTACGGTAAAAGCTGTTCGATCGCACTGGTCGATGCCGGTGCTGATCTTTATCTAGCCAGCCACTCGGTCGATTCAGCACGCGAAACTGCGGAAGAATTTCGACAACGCGGCAGCGGAACCGTTACGGTGGTTCCGTTTGATCAGGAGGATCCTCAATCGATTCGCGATCTGGTCGCAACCGTAGTCGCACAAGCCGGTAAAATCGATGTTTTCGTCAACGCAAGCCGAATTATAGCCCGCGGCGGATCCGGCTGGTATCAAGAGGAGCAGGCGCTCGCCCGTTCCGTTCGGGTCAACTCCGGCGGGCTGCTGTATCTGAACCAGTTGGTCGGCGAGCAGATGATCCGGCAGAACAGCGGTTCGATCATCAACATTGGTTCAATGATGGGCATGATCGGCGTGGAAAAGCACAACTACGATGGCGAGCCTGCGATGATAAAGGGCGCGCACAGCCACGATTATGCCCTGAATAAATCCGGACTCATCGCCTGGACCCGTCATGCAGCCAGTTATTATGGCCGCTACGGAATTCGCGTCAACAGCCTGTGCCCGGGTGGACTGGCATCTGACCGGACGCCTGAGCGTTTTTCGCAAAATTATGCCAGGCACACCCAGCTGGGCCGCCTGGCAAATCAGGATGATATCAAGGGGCCGCTTCTGCTGCTTGCTTCAGACGCATCAGCTTATCTGACCGGATTGTCCATTCCCGTCGATGGCGGATACACCAGCATCTGACAATCAATCAAGTGAAAGACGCATGGCAACGGTGACAAACTGGCCGTCTTTTTCCTGCCAGTAAGTGATGAGAAATCGACCGTCTGACAAACGCAGTGCACCAGGCTGGCCGAATTTCAGGAAAGCAAAGGTCTGAGCCATCCGTTTGTTGGCAATAATCGGCTGTTCCGGTTCCCAGATGACCTTTTCATCAAGGATGTCCCACCGTCCGTTTGACAAGTCAACATGATAGGCATATACACCCGGCCGCTCACTGTCTCTACGGATGGCATGCAGGGCCAGAAGTGTTTCACCGCCGGCCGAACAGACGCTGGAAGCCTGTCCGAGAATTCCGGTGCTCATCGGATCCGAAAAGGTCCGCCCATCATCGTCAGATATCGTGAAATGGTTGTGGAACAGGGTTCCATTTTTCAAGTGTTCATTCCAACCGATACATACGATCCGACCGGAATCAAGCTGGCACAGCCGCTGTTCATAACAGGATATCTCCTCATCTTCGAACTGCATACAGACAGCCTCATCCGACCAGGTTTTACCCGAATCGTCTGACCGGATCAGGCGGCCGCAGTTTCGTCCGGTTGATGTACCGTCCCAGGATTTAAACCCTGTAACGGGAGAAACCCACGACCCACTCTGCAAAACCGTCAGCCAGGCAGATGCTTCAACATGCGGACCCCAGCGGGTATTGATGAGATCCCAGGGTGACCAGGACTGGCCATTATCGCTTGAATAGGAGATAAACACGACATCGTCGAGAAGACCGCCGGTTTCCGGGTTGCCGACCGGCTTTTCAGAATCCGATCGATCAAACGCATAACCCAGTGCCGCCAATCGCCCGTCCGGCAGGCGCGTAACTTTACAGCTCTCTGTAAAATCAGGTTTGTAATGGGATGCTTCAAACATCCGGAACGGTTTGGAGAAACTCAGGCCCCCATCGGTGCTGCGTGCCAGATACGTCGTGTGGTCAACACTTTCAAAGGCCTGCCCCAGGGTGAAGCTTGCCAGAATACTGCCGTCGGCACATTCACAGCTATAGGGAAACAAACTGTGACAGCTGCGCAGTTGCGGCAGCGGATTCTCATAAA
>JAAYBY010000096.1 GCA_012729935.1 Clostridiaceae bacterium
ACAGTATATATTACATCGTGATTATTTGCAAGCATTATCTGCATGAAACCCAGTGCTTCCGGGCATTGGCAGGGATGTTTATTCAGGAATAAGTATCGTGCTTATAAAAAATACTCGGGAAGTTAAGTTTACGGGCGACAAGATTGCGGCGGCAACCATCACGGCCAATAAGCTGGTGGCGGGTACCATTACAGCAGCGAGCGGTATCATCGCTGATGCGGCGATAACCAACGCCAAGATAGCAGATGCCACGATCCAGTCGGCCAAGATCGCCAGCCTGGACGCGGGCAAGGTCACGACCGGTACATTGCAGTCTGCAACGGGGAATTCCTGGATCAGCCTGACTAATGGCCAGTTCTCGTTCGGGAACGGCGCTCTGGCTTGGAACGGAACCAGCCTGACAGCGAAAGGTTCGTTCGAGGCGCTGTCCGGTAGCTTCTTGGCTAAGCTGGATGCGGGATCCGTAAAACTCTCAAGCTCGGGTGTAGATCTTGGCTATTTTTCGATTCAGACAGCGGGGCCCACCGGTCCGTGGATAACAGCGGCAGCGGGTGCAAAGACAATCAATTTTGCGAAGCTGGTCAGCACCAGTTTATACACGGCCTACCAAATCGACTGGGGCACCACGAGCAGCACCTCGGCTACGCATAGGCTGTGGGGAAGCCTGAATTGATTACACCACCGGGATCTTGATCGCGGCCGTCTGGCAGAAGTCCAGCAAATCAAAAACCGGAGCGCTGGAGTCACGAGCCGGCTTCAAAGGGCTGGTCCGCAAGGGCTTGATTTTACTGGTCGTACTGATTGGCGTGCAGCTGGACGCGATCCTTGGTCTGCAAGCGTTCTGCCGCACAGCGATTGTCCTATTCTTCTGCGGCAATGAGGGGCTGTCGATCGTCGAGAACCTTGGCATCATGGGACTGCCTCTCCCCGGCTTCGTGAAAACTAAGTTTGAACAGCTGAAAGCCAAAGGTAATCCTGACGAGAACAGTCCGGAAGAATAATGAGTTATGACATAGCCCCACAGAGCGAAGCACGCCTTCGTTCTGTGGGGCTTTTTTAATTTGGTACTCAATCCAGACCTTTCTGTCCTGTGGATGGTGATGAAATCAATCCTTTGATTGGGGGACCCTACATGGACAGTTTACTGAAAGAGCGAATTTCACATCTTCGTACCGCTGGCCAAAGCTATGCTCGGGTACTCATCCGAAACATCATACGAAACTGCTTCTATACTGGGCAGGTTGAGCTGCAGCGATATTTTGTTGAGGATCATATCAGCAAAAGGTTAAGACCCAATACGGGCGAGCTTTCACGATGTTTCCCTAATTGAGGGATTGAGTTCGCTCAGCCAGACTCCCATCCGACGATCATCCACGGGTTCTTGTTAACGATCAGAAGCGTGTGACCTGTTTCGGTCAACCTGGTCTCCTCAATTATTGATTCAATCTCGCTCCAGTCAGGCGAACTTTCGAGTTGTTCATATTCCTGAGTACTTAGCAGGATAAAGTAGCGGCTGATTGCCGTCTGATCCTGATACCAGTTCCAATTGCTCTGATATTTACGCAGCTTGATACCGTCGTGATCAACTTGGATATTACGCACATGTACCTGGTCATCTGAGAGCAGTGTGATTGCCTGAGCATTCCAGAACGTGGCATAGCCGTTAAGCAGGTCCTCATCTTTTAGATAATCCGCCAGCTGATGCAGGTGATTATCCTGACCATAATCGTAAGGCATGCGTAGCATCTCCACAGCGGTCAGGCCGGCGTTCAGCAGGATGACAACCAATCCGATGGTAGCAACTCGCCTGCCAATGGTCGAACTTGCCAGTATTTCTCTTCGTACGTTTATTGATTTGTTTGCACGTACGCCAGCAGGCACCTGTGTCGGTTGCGGCTTTACGATTTTGCGCTGATCACCCATTAACCAATGCAAACCCGTCACGGTAGACAAGATCGCCGTGCCCAGAACAGGTACCAAGCGCCAATTGGAATTGCCAAGATTGCCGATTACCACCAGAAACAAGATGATGATTGTTGTGATGATGTGTATCCTGAGAACCCTTTTAACCAGGCAACTGTCAATCTGGCGATATTTGGCCAGAAGCATGGCAGGTACAACAACCAGAACTGTCAGGCCGCCCAGTTTGACCATGAGCATGATCGATTCAAGACTGGCCAGCGACACGCCTTCTCGCACCGAAATGCCATAAAGGGACAGGAGGTTTGGGACAACCTTACCCAGATTATCCGGCCAGGTGTTACTATCTGCATAGGCTGAGTAGGCATTGGCATAACCTGCTATGATCCCATCTCGAGTCAAAACCAGATAGAGAAAGAGCATGCCCAGGATCGAGGCAACCAGCATGATGACCATGAGCTGCAGTGTTTTTCGGGTTTTGCCCGATTGTTCAACTACTGTCGGCTCAAAATAACGTTCCAACAGCAACGAACCGGCCAACGGCAGGAAATAGAGGGCGATGGTCTGGACGCCATCGGTCGCTACGCACGCCGTAAATAAAGCCAGAATGACAACATAGAGCGTGGTTCTTTTGCCCTTTTCGATTTTTTGGATCAAAGCAAGACCGACCAGGATAAACAGGATACCCAAGCTGTAATAGATGACATGCCCCCACATGATTTCCCTGAGTTTGTCGCTGCCCGAGACGAGTAATAGCATGGCAGATGTCAGACTGGCTGTCCACCAGATGCTAAATCCAAGCTGTTTCGCCAGAATGAGAAGCGCCGCACAATAAACCAGCGCAAAAATAAGCATGCCGGCGATATGTACAGAGAATGTCATGCCCCAGATGCTGACCATGGGAATCAGCCACAAGTTGGCGCCAAAGGGAAGTAAGGCGGCATAGCCGAAATCAGGATTGAGCAGCCGACCCGCATCCACGGTGGCTTTCGCCCAGTAAATCGTATCCGTGCAGTCCGACTGGAAATAGCCGCGCGACGGCCCGACGATGTAATAAAGCACGCTGACCAGACTGATCAGCAGCAACAGTCTGGGTGAAATCCAGCCGGCAAGCTTTTTCAAGGTCGTTATCAACCGATTTCGCTCAAGTATTTGCTTCATGGTATTCCTGCTCTGTATTGACCTGCCAGACTGCTGACTTGTCAGTCATGCCTCGAATGGCACGAACAGCTTCCATTGCTGTCAGCATGGAATGATCCATGTTGTTATAGCGATGCTGACCGTTACGGCCAATGCAGTAGAGGTTGTCAAACTTATCCAGCCAGTCACGCACCTGATCAAAGTGTTCATAAGAACCAAAGTATGCCGGATATGCCTTTTTGACACGCAAGCGGACTGCATCCAGCACGCTGTCAGCTTGAATCAGACCAATTTTCACGAGCTCGTCGATGGCATACTGGATGAACTTCTCCTCACTCATCCGCCAGTAATCGTCATTCTCATTGCAAAAGTATTCAAGGCCGATCCAGACCGTATTGCACGGATCCTTGACCATATAGGGTGACCAGTTGTTGAAGATCTGCAACCGACCCAATCGCACATCATGCTCCTGTATATAAATCCAACAATCAGGAATACCACCGAACAGCGTTTTCATACTGGTATCATTCACCAGATCCAGATGTTTGACTAACAACCCAACTGTCATGAAATCACGATAAGGCAGAGCTGTGGCAACCTCCTTGACCTGTGGTGGCACAGTTACTGCCATCGAGTCAATCAGATCCTTGATTGGCATCGTAGATAGAAAGTAATCGCCGGTAAATGTGTGCGCAGTCCGCTCCCCGGAGCCAGTATTCAGGCTATTCGGGTCTATCTCGGCTGCTTCCACCGCAACAACATGGTTCTGTTCAGAATGGATTTTGTCGACTGACATGTTCAGGTGGATTTCACCGCCCCTGCTTCTGATCTCATCCGCAAGTGTTTCCCAGAGCTGTCCGGGACCTTTTTTGGGATAATGAAACTGTTCGATCAAGGACGTCTCGGTCACTTTATTTTTCCTGAATGGCTTGAAAAGAGCATTGACCAGCGTTTTACGCAGCGACAATCCCTTGACCCTCTGCGCGCCCCAGTCAGCTGAGATGCTGGACGGATGCCTTCCCCACACTTTTTCGGTATATCCTTCGAAAAACATGCTGTACAAAGGCTTACCAAAACGGTTGATATAGAAGTTCTCCAGTGAATCCTCCGGCAGCTTGCGAAAGGCCGAGTGCATATAGCCAAAGCCTGCCTTCATGGTGCGGGAAAAGCCCATATTGGCCAGTGTCTTCATTTTAAGTGATACGGGATAGTCAAAAAACTTACCCAGGAAAAAGATGCGCGAAACCCGGTTTCTCACGAGCATGACCTCATCTTCCACTTCCGGGTCAGGCCCATGGCTGCTGAGCGGCAGATCACTCCGGCCGAGTTCCTTATCATCACAGGCAGGCGCACCTTGCAAGGGCAGCAATTCCTCCCACAAGGCGTTGACTTCGTGATTTTTTGAAAAAAAGCGATGGCCACCCAGGTCCATGCGGTTGCCGTGATGCTCGGCCGTGCGTGAGATCCCACCGATATATGAGCTGGCCTCAAGGATGATAGGTTTGATGTCAGTATCCTGCAAGAGCTTATAAGCTGCTGTCAGTCCGGCAGGTCCGGCACCAATGATGATCGCGGTTTTTCTCTTATCGGTTGCTAGTGGCATGCTAATCTCCCTTGTAGACGAATATTTTCCGGGCAGCGTAGTTCCAGATGAGTACAAGGCCGGCGACAAAGCACTTCACCAGCACATAGCGAAAACCCACGTGACCTACCAGCGCGACTCCTGCCAGCATTCCCGCTTCGGTCAATGCTAGCCCGATCAACCCTATCAGACTATAGATTACAAACCCCTTCAGATTGTTCCCACGCGCTCTTTGTTGTCGCGAATTGAAAACCAGCAGGTGCGAAAGAAAAAAATTAAAAACGAGACCAGCCAGAAAACCGATCGCGACGCTGATTAACAATGTAATCCGTGATGCATCGGCAAGAAAAACGATTTCACGAAAGAAAATCATTATACCGGAATCGACAAGAAAAGCCAATCCGCCAACAAAAACATATTTGATAAACTCCAGAGCTACAGCACGCTTATATATTTTTAATTCATTCGTTTGCAAATATAAAACCTCCTGCGAAACATCTATTTATTGATTCTACTGCAACAACTGGCATCTGACAGTATTTGACACTATCAGAAAGATCAATAGTCCTGGTTTTGCATCAACAGTTTGCTTCCTGATGCAATGCGGTTAGCATTCTATAGCATCTTATTTTAAAGTGTGCCAGAAACCTGAAAAGCACTGGTATCAT
>JAAYBY010000097.1 GCA_012729935.1 Clostridiaceae bacterium
GCTAAACATGCAGCTGCGCAGGCAGACATGGCAGATGCGGTTCGCGAAGAACTCGAGCGAACAAATGCGATGCTGGCTGAACCTGCGGATGCATCGGATGTACAGATCATATCCGATATGCTGCTTGATGAAGCTGTTTTAGAAAATGACAATCTGGAGTTGACCGAAGAACAGACGGATTTAGAAACAGATGATTCCGATTCAACAATGGATCCAGCAGCCGGATCCGAAGAAGACCCGGATGCTGCTCAACTGTCATCCGATCCTGAATCAACGCAGGAGGATGACGATTGATGCCTCTCGAAAAGACGATGGAGAAAATAGTTGCCCTGGCCAAGAACCGCGGGTTCATCTTTCCAGGTTCCGAAATATATGGCGGCCTGGCAAATTCCTGGGATTATGGGCCGCTGGGTGTTTTGCTGAAAAACAATGTCAAGCAGGCCTGGTGGCGGAAATTTGTTCAGGAAAATCCACTGAATGTCGGCGTTGATTGTGCGATTCTGATGAATCCACAAGTCTGGGTTGCCTCAGGTCATGCCGAGGGGTTCAATGATCCACTGATCGACTGCCGCAACTGCAAGGCGCGCTTTCGTGCTGACCAGCTGATCGAAGATGAAGCAACGGCCAGAGGTGAATCTGAATCTGTCAGCGGCTGGACGAATGATCAGTTGCTCGAAGCCATCCATGATCGCGGGATTAACTGCCCAAGTTGCGGTGCCCACAATTTTACGGATATCCGTCAGTTTAATCTGATGTTTAAAACATTTCAGGGTGTAACGGAGGATCGGCAGTCCGAATTATATCTTCGTCCGGAAACTGCACAGGGCATATTTGTTAATTTCAAAAATGTTCAGCGCACCACCCGAAAAAAGATACCCTTTGGCATTTGTCAGATTGGTAAATCATTCCGTAATGAAATAACACCCGGTAATTTCGTGTTCAGAACAAGAGAATTTGAACAGATGGAACTCGAATTTTTCTGTGAGCCGGGAACAGATCTCGAATGGTTTGATTACTGGCGCGATTTCTGTTATCGGTGGCTGACTGACCTGGGTTTGAAGGAAGCGGAATTGCGGACGCGCGACCACTCAGCTGACGAACTGGCTTTCTACGCGCGTGCGACGACTGACTTCGAGTTCAAGTTTCCATTCGGTTGGGGTGAATTATGGGGTATAGCCGACCGTACCGATTATGATCTCAAACAACATATGGCGTTCTCACGTGAGGACCTCAGCTATTTCGACCCGCAGACAAACTCGAAATATGTACCGTATGTGATCGAACCTTCACTCGGAGCGGATCGTGTCACACTGGCATTCCTGTGCAGTGCGTATGATGAAGAACTGCTCGAGAATAATGAAACGCGAGTTGTCCTTCGCCTGTCGACGGCACTTGCGCCATACAAGATGGCTGTACTGCCGCTGTCTGCAAAACTGTCGGATGAAGCGGCTAAGATATACCAGTCGCTCAGCACCCGGTGGATGTGTGATTTTGATGATCGCCAATCCATTGGCAAGCGATATCGCAGGCAGGATGAAATCGGCACACCCTATTGTGTGACATTTGATTTTGACAGTCTCGATGACCAGTGTGTTACCGTTCGTGAAAGAGACAGTATGGCACAGGTTCGCCTGCCCATAGCTGACCTTGAGCAATATTTTCAAGAACAATTATAATTTAGAAGGTCGATTAAGTAATCGACAGAATAAAGGAGGAAACAAAAATGCCCAAATATGTTTATAAGTTTTCCGAAGGCAATGCGTCAATGCGCAATCTGCTGGGCGGAAAAGGAGCCAACCTTGCAGAAATGACAGGACTTGGCCTGCCGGTCCCGAGAGGATTTATAGTCACAACAGAGGCGTGTACCCGTTATTACGAAGACAAAGAGAGCATAGCACCGGAAATCGCTGATGAGATTTTCACGATGCTTGCTGACTTTGAAAAGACGGTCGGTAAAACATTTGGTGATCCGAAAAATCCACTGCTCGTATCCGTTCGCTCAGGATCTCGCGCTTCGATGCCCGGGATGATGGACACCATTCTCAACCTTGGTCTGAATGATGTCGTCGTTGAAGGCCTGGCTGAACTGACTGAGAATAAACGGTTTGCATATGACAGCTACCGTCGTTTTATCGCGATGTTCAGTGATGTTGTTATGGAAGTTCCCAAATCCAGTTTTGAAGATGAACTGGATGCCGTTAAGGCTTCAAGGGGTGTGAAACTGGACACTGACCTGGACGCAGAAGCAATGAAAGAAGTTGTGGAGCGGTACAAAGCGCTGTATTTAGACGTTAAAGGACATTCGTTCCCGCAGGATCCGCGCGAACAGCTCATCGAATCGATTATAGCAGTTTTCCGTTCATGGAATAATGAGCGTGCGATCATCTACCGCCGGATGAATGACATCCCCGGCAGTTGGGGTACTGCAGTTAACGTTCAGGAAATGGTCTACGGCAATATGGGCGACACATCCGGAACGGGTGTTGCTTTTACACGTAATCCTTCAACGGGTGAGAGCAAGCTCTATGGGGAATTCCTGATCAATGCTCAAGGCGAAGATGTTGTGGCCGGTATCCGTACACCTCAAACCATTGACCAGCTTCAGGAAGTCATGCCGGACGTTTACAAACAGTTCAACGACATAGCACATAAGCTCGAAGCGCATTATCGTGACATGCAGGACATGGAATTCACGATAGAGCGTGGTAAGCTGTTCATGCTTCAGACAAGAAACGGCAAGCGGACTGCTGCTGCCGCCATGAAAATCGCGGTTGATCTGGTTAATGAGGGAATGATCAACAAAGAAGAAGCGCTGTTGAAAATTGATCCCAAACAACTGGATGCGCTGCTTCACCCGACATTTGAACCAAAAGCCCTGAAACAGGCCAAGCCGATCGCCCGCGGGCTGCCGGCTTCTCCGGGTGCAGCGTTCGGCCGCGTCTACTTTGATGCCAACGAAGCGACACGTGCCAGTGAGCGTGGCGAAAAAGTCATCCTTGTTCGACTTGAAACATCACCGGAAGACATTCAGGGCATGAATGTCGCACAGGGCATCCTGACTGGCCGTGGCGGCATGACGTCGCATGCGGCTGTAGTTGCACGCGGTATGGGTAAATGCTGTGTATCCGGCTGTTCAGAACTGAACATACAGGAAAAAAACAAATATTTCGTGACGGCTGACGGCACCAAGTACCTGGAAGGTGATGATATTTCACTGGATGGTACCACCGGATATGTCTACAGCGGTCAGGTACCAACAATGGAAGCGACATTGTCGGGAGATTTTGCGACCATTATGGCGTGGGCTGATGAATTTCGGACCTTAAAAATCAGAACCAACGCAGACACCGTCCGGGATGCTGCAAAAGCAGTTGAACTCGGTGCAGAGGGCATCGGCCTTTGCCGGACTGAGCACATGTTCTTCGAACCCGATCGGATTTTTGCATTCAGGCAAATGATTGTTGCCAAAGAAGAAAAGGCACGCAGAGCAGCGCTCGAAAAGATTCTGCCGATGCAAAGGCAAGATTTTATCGGCCTCTTTGAAGTGATGCGCGGCATGCCGGTGACCATTCGCCTGCTGGATCCCCCGCTGCATGAATTCCTGCCACAGGAAGACAACGAAATCAAAGAGCTGGCAGATGCGTTGAATTTATCGGCGAAAGAGTTAACTGAAATCATTCGCAGCCTGCATGAGATCAACCCGATGATGGGACATCGCGGCTGTCGTCTGGCAGTGACCTATCCGGAAATCGCGGAAATGCAGACGCGTGCGATTATCGAAGCGGCTGTTGCTGTTAACAATAACGGAATGTCGGTTATACCGGAAATCATGATTCCACTGACCTGTGATGCCGCTGAACTTAAATATGTCAAATCGCTTATCGTGGAAACCGCGGACACAATCCTGCGCGAGACAGGTGCGAAACTGACCTACAAAGTGGGGACGATGATCGAAATCCCACGTGCAGCGCTGACAGCAGATGAAATTGCGCGCGATGCTGATTTCTTCAGCTTTGGAACCAATGATCTGACACAGATGACATACGGTTTATCGCGTGACGATGCGGGCAAAATCCTTGACACATACTACAGCAAGAAAATATTCGAGAGTGATCCGACGGCTCGCCTGGATCTCGTGGGTGTTGGAAAACTGATGCAGATCGCTACTGACCTGGGCCGTCAGGCCCGGCCGGATATCAAACTGGGCATCTGCGGCGAACATGGCGGGGATCCTTCATCGATAGCCTTTTGCCACCAGCTGGGCTTTGATTATGTTTCCTGCTCACCGTTCAGAGTGCCGATCGCACGTCTGGCAGCAGCCCAATCAGCGATCAATTCAAAATAAGTTGACCGGAATATCCAATAATCATGAAAAGACCCTGCAGCTGAGTGTTTACCAGCTGCAGGGCTTTTTATCGACATAGAATGTGCATGCAGAATTTTTCGTTTTATATCAGTTGCGAATAAAAGTCTTTCTGAAATCACCCGGTGTTGCGTGCTCGATTCTCTTGAAGATATAACAGAAATAACTGACATCTTCAAAACCGTTGGCGTGTGCGACATCGCGAATTGGCAGCTCTGCATTCTCCAGCAGATACTCCTTGCTTTTCTTGATGCGGACACGATTGATGTATTCAAAAATACGGGTGTTCATTATTTTCCGGAACAATGTGCAGAGATGCTGCGGTGTCACACCGAGTAGATCGGACAGATCTTTAAGCGTGATCGCCTCATTGTAGTGGTTGTCAATGTATTCGAGAACAGGAATCAGGCGGGCATATTTCTGGCTCATGGTGTTTGTACTGGTTGCAGAAACATTTTGATACCATTGGATCAGAAAAGAGTAGACCAGTGACGAAATGTTAAGGTTGCGCAAGGGATCTTCGCTCTGTTCTGTCTGAACGAGCTGCTCAATAATGGCTCTTGTTTTTTCAGGTTCACTGATAAAGTAGACTCCTGATCGGTCCAGACCGGCTTTATTAGTCATAAAATCGATGGCTTCCGTACCGGAAACGCTGATCCAGTCGACAATCCACTCATCAGAATCTGGATAGTATTCATGCGGCTCATCCGGCAACAGGAACAACCCCTGGCCTTCTGCCACAAGATATTCTTCCTCGCCAAGAACCAGTCTTCCCGAACCGCTCTGGGTCTGCAGCCATAAATGTGTCGGGAAACCGTTCGTGCGGATGATATGTTCCTGTTTATAGGACGATGCCATGCCGTTCGCAAAATAAGGTAGTTTTACTTCATTTTCAGTGCGAATGGGAAAGACAGTGTTTTTCATAAAAATTCCTCCCTTTTCTGTATAATTTAGGTCATGACATCCCGCCGGAGCCACAATCAAATAATTTAACATTATAACTATATTCAACCACAATGCAAGAGAATGTCAATATGGATCATAAAAATGTTAACACGCCATTAACAGACTGATCACGCTTTTGTTGAATCTGCTCAACTTTACTGAGTCCCAATCAAAAAAATTAGTAAAAGTTTGTTACGAAATTGAAGATGACATTTTATGACTTGTCAGGGATGAACTGTTTTGTAACAATGTCAAGTAATTAAGACAGACAATTGACAGACAGCGACGAATCGGTAAATTGAGAAACGGTGATCTCCTGTTGGTTTTTCGTCAACCTGCCTGACGACGGTTGTTTGTTTGAACAATAGCAACAGATCTGTCTGGACATAATTCTTTAAATGATGTCCCTTCTTCCCCTTTCCTCTTGCAAAACTTGTGCTACAATCTAAAGTGGCTTCATTTGGCAGGCTTTGAACAACTGCTGCCCAGAGCCGTCAATGCAATCTGACAAGAGAAGGAGAACGCATCGTGTTTACAGGTTTTTTAGTCGCTGTTGCTATCGCTATTATCATCACCATCGGATTTGCCGCTTTTAACTATTACAAGGTCAAGCGGATGAATCCCGGAACACCCCAGATGCAGGAAATCGCATCTGCTATTCAGGAAGGTGCTCAGGCGTTTATCAGGCATGAGTATAAGATCATCATCATTGCTGCGATATCGATCGCAGTCTTACTCGCTGTTCTTCTTGACTGGTATGTAGGATTCACTTTTTTACTGGGTACTGCTCTCAGCGGACTTGCTGGTTTTATAGGGATGAAAATCGCCACGATTGCCAATGTCCGGGTTTCCAATGAAGCGCGTGAAACGAAAGATCTGGGCATGACCCTGAAGGTGGCTTTCCGGGGCGGAAGCGTAATGGGGCTGTGCGTCGCTGGTTTCGGACTGGCTGGCCTGCTCATTGTTTATCTGCTTTTTGGCGTTTGGCTCAGGCAGGCAAATCCCGAATCAATCATCGTTGTTGAAAACTGGCTCGGTATTTCATACATTCCGTTCACGATGTCGATTACCGGATACTCGCTGGGTTGTTCGATTGTTGCCCTGTTTAACCGGGTCGGTGGTGGTATTTATACCAAAGCAGCCGATATGGGTGCAGATCTGGTTGGAAAAACGGAAGCGCATATACCGGAAGACGATCCACGTAATCCGGCAACGATAGCCGACAACGTCGGTGATAATGTCGGCGATGTGGCTGGCCTTGGCAGTGATCTGCTTGAAAGCTATATCGGTGCAATTATCTCATGTATCATCCTGGCAGCTTATACATTCTACATTGAAATGCATTCGGCTCATCCGATGGGCCAGGAGCTTCTCAGCCGGCTGATGATCTATCCGATTATTTTTTCAGCTATCGGACTTGTCGCCTGTGTAATCGGGATTGCCTATGTGTTGCTCAGGAAAAATTCAGACAAACCGCATCGTGAGCTTAACATCTCATTGTGGACCAGTGCGTCGCTGATCATTGTCGGCGGCGGGCTGTTTACTTTTTTATTCTTCAGAGACCTTGACCTGACAGCAATTGAGTTTAAGCTTGGCGCTCTGTCACCATGGGTCGCAGCGGTAGTCGGCATTGTATCCGGCATGATGATCGGTCTTTTGGCCGAACGCTACACCAGCTATGATTTTAAGCCGACGAAGAAAATTGCAGAGGCATCATTACAGGGAACAGCGTTGACGATCACCAACGGTCTGGCTGTCGGAATGAAATCCTGTTTCTTCCCCGTTCTTGTTCTGGCTGTTGCGATTCTTGCATCAAATGCAGTCGCCGGTATTTATGGAGTCGCCATGGCTGCTATCGGTATGCTCTCGTTTGTTGGCGCAACCGTTTCGGTTGATACATATGGCCCGATCGCTGACAATGCAGGCGGTATTGCTGAAATGAGTGAACTGGATCCGGTCGTTCGCCGGATAACTGATAAGCTGGATTCAGTCGGCAACACGACAGCTGCTATCGGAAAAGGCTTCGCGATCGGTTCAGCTGCGCTGGCAACGTTATCTCTTCTGGTGTCGTTCATGCATGCACAGATGGGTATCGATGAGACCACCGTCGAAGCAGTGCTGAACATCATCAATGCACGTGTTCTGATCGGAGCATTCATCGGAAGTGCGCTGCCCTACCTGTTTTCGAGTCTTCTGATCGATGCCGTTGCAGCAAGTGCAGGCGATATGGTACTGGAAGTTCGTCGTCAGTTCAAAGAACATCCGGGCATTCTGACGCGGGATGAGAAACCTGATTATATGCGGTGTATAACAATATCTGCAGCCGGTGCTCTGCGGGAAATGAAAATGCCCGTCGTGATTGCGGTTGTTATTCCGGTCGTGTCAGGATTTCTGCTCGGGCCTCAGTTTGTCGGCGGGATTCTGATCGGATCCACCCTGTCAGCAGTCATGCTCGCCCTGTTCACAGCAAACAGTGGCGGTGCCTGGGACAATGCCAAGAAGTATATTGAATCCGGCGGTGTTGAAGGTGCGGAAAAAGGTTCTGAAGCACACAGTTCAGCTGTTGTCGGAGATACGGTCGGTGATCCGCTCAAGGATACTGTCGGACCGTCTCTGGACATCCTGATTAAGATTATGGCAACGATATCCCTGATCGCTGTTTCCATCTACAGCCGCTACAATCTGCTGAGTCTCTTCATTGACAAATGAGTGCTCATGCTATATCATTAATAGTTGCCGCTTCTAATTAATTATTCTATCGTTGAGCGGATATCAAAGGATGGCTGACACTGATTCTGACAAGGCTGAAAACCGTGCTGAAAAGGTGTTGACAAAGGCCAGACCCGATGATAAGATAGCAAAGCGCCTCGAACGGAAACGAGGTACGGACCTTGAAAATTGAACAGTGAAACAAACAAAGACGAGCCAAAGTTCAATTCAAAATGAGTTGAGAAAAAAGAGTAAACAAAGA
>JAAYBY010000098.1 GCA_012729935.1 Clostridiaceae bacterium
CGGGTCAGCACGAATTGGCTCCGATCTTCACGACAACCAATATTGCAACAGATCACAATCAGATCACGATGGAGTTGATGAAGAGCATTGCTGACAAACACGGCCTTGCCTGCCTGCTTCACGAGAAACCCTTTGCCGGTGTGAATGGCAGCGGCAAGCACAACAACTGGTCAATCGCGACAGATGACGGGGTCAATCTGCTGGAGCCCGGCGAAACACCATTTGAAAATGCCCAGTTCTTAACGTTCTTGGCGGCAATCATCAAAGCTGTGGATCTTTATCAGGATCTGCTGCGTGTCTCTGTCGCCAGCGCCGGTAACGATCATCGTCTGGGCGCAAATGAAGCACCGCCGGCGATCATATCAATCTTCCTGGGCGATGAGCTGACCCGAATTCTCGAAGCGCTGGAAAACGGTTCGGATTACCATTCCCAAACACGATATCCGATGGAGATCGGAGTGACGGTTCTCCCTCACTTCCCCAAGGATACAACCGATCGGAATCGAACATCACCATTCGCATTCACCGGCAACAAATTTGAATTTCGCATGACAGGTTCTGCATTTTCCATCGCTGAACCCAATATCGTCCTCAACACGATCGTTGCTGAAACGCTTTCATTATTTTCTGACCGGCTTGAGCGGGCAGAAAATTTCAGGGATGAATTATCCCGATTAATCAAAGAGACCATACACGAACACAAACGGATTATTTTCAATAATAATAACTATTCGGATGAGTGGGTCATTGAAGCAGAACAGCGCGGCCTCCTTAATTTGAAAACAACCGTTGATGCATTACCGGCTTTGATTTCATCCAAAAACATCGCATTATTCACCAAGCATCATGTCTTCAGGGAGTCAGAACTTCGTTCGCGTTATGAGATATCAATCGAAAACTACTGTAAAACCATCCATATCGAAGCACTGACTATGATTGACATTGTCAGGAAGGAGATCATTCCTGCTTCAATCAGTTATCAGAAAGAGCTTTTTGATTTGATGGCTCAGAAGAAGTCGTGTGGCGCCTATGATTGTTCGCTCGAAGAGGCGTTAGCCGAACAACTCGTCAATCTTTCCGTCTGCCTGGCAAAGAAACTGGAAGGTCTGGAAAGCGCCCTGATCGAGTCAAAGCAAATATCCGAATCAGCCGCTTTGGCACGATACTATCGGGATGTTGTGTTCAACCTTTTATCAGAAATACGCTTAATCGTCGACGAGCTGGAAACAATCACCGCGAAAAAACACTGGCCGCTGCCAACCTATGCAGACATGCTGTACAGCGTACACTAAAAACAGGTTTCTTGAACGGTTGCGCCGACTGCACAGTTAATTCAACGTGCAACAATACCGTTCCAGACATACGCGGCCGGACAAACGGCAGTCAGTCCGGCTGCGTTTTTTGTTACGGTCAGATTTTTTCGATAATGGCTGATATTTCTTCAGTCACTTCTATTGCTCCCAGGTACTCGCCTTGTTCATTACGGACGGCATAGTAGCGAATCAGGTTGTGTAGACTACCCTTTTTCATCAGTACGATTTCTTCGTCTTTTTCACCCGCTTTAAAAGCCTTGATGAGCTTGCGAATCGTTGGAACAAGCTGGGGTGGATGACATAAATAAAGATCTCTGCCGATGATGGTACGGGTTCGCAGAAACACCTGATGTTTCCCTTCCGAATAATAACGAATAACATCGTCACTGTCGACAAATGTCAGATCTGTCGGGAGCGTATTGAGCATAGCCGTCAGCTGTTCGAGGGTCAGATGACCGCTGGGAAGATTAACAGAGTCGTCCACAGCAGGCAGCACTTGAGATACTCCCTTGGTTTTTGTCATCAGCCAGGTTTCAGCATCGGAATTCGATGCCCCTTCGATGCCCTGGTTAAAGACATATCCGATGATCCGGCTTTCCTGAGCGGTAAGAACCCAATCGGATTCTGTCATGTGCTCAAACAGCAACGGCAGCAGGATATCGTTTTCCTTGACAATCATACCTTCGATTTGAGTGATCAGGCGGTCGGCGATGAGCTGAATCCGTTTCGGCACAACCGGCTTCTCTTCGATCGCTTCCATAAACAGCCTGAGCAATTCACGAATAATATCGTCGACACCCCACATCACTTTTGGCGGAACCGTTATGCCGTTCTGTTCCAGAAAAGGGAAAAACAAGTTTTCCTTGCGGTCGTAGTGCTTGGTAACACCGCTGAGATCATGCGCATCCGACAGAAGGTCCAACCGATCCCGTTCGTTCAGTGTCTTGATAAACTTTTCGAGGTCAGGCAACAGCCGATCGTCGACAAATTGCTGAAGGCCTTCATTTTCTCCACGAAAGACACGTGCCGGATGTCCGGATTCATCATCCGGACGATCACTGATCTGATTCTGTTTTATCCGATCAAACACCAGCTCCGTATGAAGCGTGCTAGCCCGCTGGATATCTTCGACCGCGAATCCACGTGTCGCAAGCTGCGCCTCTGCATCCGCCAGTTCCTGTACGCTGACCTGGTTTAACTGTTCAGCCAATTTATCTTTGACAATTTTTGGATTTTCACCATCCATCAAGTGTTGCAGCAACTCTGCCAGTTGTTCAATTCGCTTGTTCATAAGCATCTCCTGCTCCAATCATCCGGTATTTTGACTGATCATCAAACACGAGGCATCAACCCACCCTCTAACTTTTAGAAAGCCGGATGCTGTGATTTTTCGTTCTGATGAAAGTCTACCACATCTCGTTCATAGTCAAAAGAGCATCCATACCGCAGCAAAAGGCGCTTGTCGATTCACACCGATGTGGCATAATGGATTTATCAAACCTGATGACTGGAGTAAACGCCGATGAAACCGATGAATCATCTGTCAACCGTTTTCCTTGCTGTCTGTATCAGTCTGGCTCTGGCTTTAACCGCACCGGTCATCTGTCCGATAGAGGAATTCAGACAACGGAGCAATGAGCATTTCTTCACGGTTCTGCACACCAATGACGAGCATTCATCGCTTGTTCCAACGCTCAGCCTTGGTCAGCCGGAAACAGCTTCGGGCGGTTTTGCCCAGCTTGCAGCTGTGGTTTCTGCCATCCGGGTGGAAAAAGAATCTGTCAACGAACCCGTTCTCCTGTTCAGCGGCGGTGATTTTCTCGGGGAGACGGCATATGGCTGGCTGTCAACCCAGGGATATGCACCGGAACTCAGATTAATGCAGGAAATCGGCTACGATGCCGTCACGATCGGAAATCACGAATATGATTTTGGTCCTGATGTGCTGGCGGACTACCTCCAGGCAGCCGGTTATCCTGATGCGCATAATCGCACGCTTGTCCTCGCATCCAACACACAGGTTCCTGAAAATCATCCGCTGCGTCAAAATAATCTCATTCGCTCTTCCGGACTGATCACGCTGGATAATGGACTTTCGATCGGTTTGTTTGCCGTTATCGGGGAGAATGCCATATCTGTTACATCAGATACCGGCAACATAACGTTCGATAATCAGCACCAGGTCGCTCAGGCTCAGGTTGAGATGCTGCGAGAACAGGGGGCAGACGTTGTCATCATGCTCTCACACTCCGGTGAAGACGAAGACATTGCCTGTGCGAAAGCGGTAAGTGGAATTGATGTCATCATCGGCGGTCACAGTCACACCCTGCTCAGCGAGCCCATCCTGGAAGGTCAAACACTGATCGTTCAAGCCGGGTCACAGACGCGGTATCTGGGCCGGATTGAACTTGCGTACAACAGCGTAGACGGAACAGTTCGGATGCGCAATGAGGAGAATAACAGAACGGCTGTCATTGCCATTGACGACCAAATAAAACCTGACCCGTTGATACAGTCCTTGATTGAGTCTGACACACATACTTTGAATCAATTGTTGACTGACATGAGCGGCCAGCAATTCACCGACGTTCATGCCCCACTGCTTCGGTCCGAATCGATGCTGACACACCGCCCGGCTTTTCGAGAGACACCTGCAGGCAATTTTATTACAGATGGTATGCGTTTGATCACGGAATCGGTAACCGGACAACCGGTTGATCTGGCCGTAATGGCCAATGGCAACATCCGCGGCAGTATCATACCGAATCCCGCTGACGGTACCATCAGCTTTTACGATCTGACCAATATGGTCGGACTCGGATATGGATCTGATGGCTACCCGGGTTACTCGATTGCATCTGTTTATCTGACCGGTGAAGAACTGCGTCGCGTTTTAGAGGTCGCCGCCTTGCTTCCTGAATTGATGGGTGATGACTATTTCCTTCAGTTCTCAGGCATTCAATACGAATACAATCCTCAAGATACCGTCTTGTTTACCGTTCCCTTTATTGATCAGCCGCTGCCGAGTCTGCATGCCGTCAAAAAAGCATTCCTCTATCGCGGAGAAAATATTCAGACATCCGATCCTGCTGATTATACACCCATAAAACGCGGAGATGACACGTTATACCATCTGGTGACCGATACCTATATACTCTCTTTTTTACCGATGGCAGGTGATATTCTCCCTCAGCTGGAAATTGTCCCCAAAAACAAAAATGGCGAATCCATTCCTGTGGAGCGCTTTAAAGAGTTGATCGTTCCGTATGAAGGGCGACAACTGAAAGTCTGGGAGACAGTTGCTCTTTATGCCAAATCACTTTCCGGCGACACATCAGAACCGGCGGACATTCCGCAAGTCTATCAGACGACTCCAGTCCGGATCAAAACAAGAACATCCATTCCGCTGGTTTACTGGCTGATTGTCGTCCTTATTCTGTTTTTAGTTTTGGTTGTTCTGGTCATCCGTACAGCCGTTCGAAAACGACGCCAAAAAGCAAATGAAACTATTATCCAATAACAATTAGCCGGCAGATCTTTCATTCGCTTTCATTTATTGAATCTTCAGTGCCGTACTAGTCGCTGCCTTCATTCATCAGTACATCTTTGACAAAAATATCCACCAGTTTCGGGTGAAATTGTGTTCCCGCGCAGCGATACAACTCTGCTATGGCTTCTTCTTTTGTCAGTGTTTCTCGATACGTCCGG
Source organism: Clostridiaceae bacterium (assembly GCA_012729935.1). Taxonomy (GTDB): domain Bacteria; phylum Bacillota; class Clostridia; order Saccharofermentanales; family UBA5734; genus JAAYBY01. The sequence goes on from JAAYBY010000098.1 coordinate 5,022, forward strand.
GTCTGCGTCATGGCATCGTAAGCATCGGCAACGGCGATCACCATCGCCTCCTCCGGAATTGCCTCGCCTTTCAATCCGTTCGGGTAACCAGTGCCATCGATCC
>JAAYBY010000099.1 GCA_012729935.1 Clostridiaceae bacterium
GAACGGTGCTGTCCATAACCATGGATGTATCCAGATACACGTTGTTCAGGGGCTGAATGGCATGGATTGCCTCTTTCATTTCTGCCGGAAGATAACAACGACCGCAATGAGCCAGTACAATTTGCGCATTTGGGTACTGCTGAGCGAGTATTTGAACACCCCGCTGGATCGCAGGATCTGCAAGTCGTCTTGCTCCGGGTACATGAAGAAGAACGATCAAATGGTACTCATCTGCCAGCTGCATCTCCTGTGAACCGATCATGTTTTCAATCTGAACATGGCCGTAATCGTTGCCGATCCAATCCAGAAAAACCTTATATCCGAAAAATTTTCCTGACAGAAGTTCCTGACTGAGCTGCTCCTGAGATACCTGATCCTTGCCTGTCACCCGTAAGGGAAACAGCTGACCGGTTTCTGCCTGCTCAGCAATTGATCGATTGGTTTTAGCCAGATCAATAGCAGGTGTCGGTTGACCAAAAAAAACAGCCTGATACGTTTTGTCAGGGAAGATCCGCTTTCCATCTGCCAGCAGCTGATCCACGCTGTACGTCAACTGCGTTGACATATAACGGGCAGCCGGATGCATGCCAAGCGATCCTGAATCAATATGATCAGTATTGGATACGCCGGGCGGTGTCAGCCATTGGTCAGCCTCCCAGGCGTGTGCATGGAAATCGAGAATCGTATCTGGCAGCAACGGGGATATGGTTGTCTGGTAATAGGGCAGGTCGACTGATTTGTAGCGTAAGTCTTCCGGTTGTTTCATGATTGTATCGATACCTCCATTCACCACTCCAGCCCGGAGCGATTGATGATGATTTGTCTGTTCAAACAGCGTACCGCTGTTTTTTGAAACGGTCACAAAAACACATTTATATCATACCACTAAAGAAATCTGTTTTGTCTGCTGTTTATGATTCAAAATTAAGGTGCATTTTGATTAATTAAAAAGCGTGTGCGTGGTACAATTAACCTGTTTGTAGGGTCGGCTGCGGAGCTGATCTGGTTGTTAAAGATGAATGCATTTAAAACAGGAGATGATTCGATTATATGTCGGAATCCAATGTCGAGAGCAGAAGAATCAGACTCAATCGCGCTTCACTGCTGCGTATCAATCCGTACGTATTTGCTGTTGCCGTGCTGCTTCTTATCCTTTGTCTTTCATGGCTGGTTCCGTCCGAGAATCTCAAGCTTGGACAGGCGACCCTTGTCGATTTGCATGGCCCCTGGACAGTTACAACGGCAGACGGACAGATACAGACGCTATATCTTCCGGCGAATCTTGATGTCCCGGTCCACGATGTGTATGAAGCAGCGTATACGTTCGATCAAAATTATCCGGATGGTCAGATGCTGCGCATTCGAGCTTCCATGCAGACGGTTCGGGTGCTGCTTGACAATAGCCTTTTGTTTTTATCACAAAAACCGGATTCCTCCAGACTAACGGTACCGGAAGCCAGCGTCTGGTACTTTATTCCGCTTCCATCTGATCTGCAGGGACGTGTTCTGACACTACAGCTTTCATCATCTGAATCCAGTTTTTCAGGACTGATCAATCCTGTGTCGATCGGTACAGGTGATGCGTTGATGAAACGTCAGATCGAAGAAAATCAGTTCACCATTCTCATTGTTATCTTTTTAATCGGATTTGGTATTTTATCCATGTCATCAACTTTCTTTATCCGCCAGTTTCATGATAAACGTCTTTTTTATCTGGGCTTATTTGCGATCCTTATTGCTGTCTGGTTGTTTTCTGAAGCCAAGTTGATGCAGCTGCTGACTGGCAACCGATTCTGGCTTGCTGCTGTCAGTTATCTGGCAATCGCCTTAATGCCTGTACCTTTTCTCTTATATTTAAGGGCAGCAGTGCTGGAACGGTTTTCCAGGTACCTAAAAATCCTTGCAGTGATGTTTTTGGTCTATACGGGAATCATTCTTGTTCTTCAACTTTCGGGCGTGGCAACTTTTATCCAGTCTGCCATTGGAACCAACGCCTTAATTCTGCTGACAATTGTGACTGTTGTCGCCTGTCTTGTCTATGAAACCGTCAAGCATAAGAATCAGTCAGTTCGTCAGTTCTTTCTGGCTGCCAGTGTTTTGGCGATTACGGTCGTGCTGGAAGTCTTCAATTTTCTAAATGCGAATTACGACAGAACATCACAATACGGAAGAATAGGAATCGTTGTTTTCTTCATGCTGCTCTCCGTCAGCTCTGTGCGTGCTGTCAGCCGGCTTCTGGATCAGGAAAAAGAGGCAGCGTTGCTGAGCCGGCTCGCTTACCACGATATCCAGACCGGTGCGAAAAATCGGCTGGCTTTTGAGCGCGACATTGAAAACCTGATGCATAACGCTGGAGAAAAAGACTTTCGCCTGGTGATGATGGATATCAACAACCTCAAAGCAATCAATGATGTCTACGGGCATCGGGCAGGAGATCAGGCAATCCGTCTCTGCTATGAATCGATCATCGGAGGAATCGGCGAAACCGGCACGTGTTACCGGATTGGTGGTGATGAGTTCGCTTGTCTTATCAATGCCATACCGGACGATGAATTTGCCTCGATACATGACCGGATTCGCCAAGAATTACATCGGCAGGAAAATGAACTCCCGTATTCTCTGGATATCGCAATCGGCAGTGACCTGTACCGGTCGAAAGAAGTGTTATCCTTAAGTGATTTCCTACATCATGTCGATCAACTGATGTATGATCATAAAAGACAGCAAAAAAACAGGAGACAGACTGCAGACGAACGACCAGTAGACCACAAGCATGCCGATTGTTCGTCTGACAAGCCTGTAAGTCCAAAATAGATCGAGATATTCCATGGCACATTTGTTAAAGGAGCAGGAGAAGAAAGGACCCATTGCGATGATTGAAGCAGAAGAAGCGGTTATCATATTGAAAGCACTGGCCGATGAAACGCGGGTGCTGATCGTTGAAATGTTGTCGTGCGGCGAACGTTGTGCCTGCCAAATCAATCAGGCGTTTTGCATTACCCAGCCGACACTGTCGTATCATCTGAATGTGCTGACAAAATGCAATTTGGTTGATGCCAGAAAAGACGGTATGCGGATCTGGTATTCTTTGAATCAGCCAGCAATTGACGATTTTAAAGCGTATCTGGACCGGATAACCTCAGATACGGAGGATTGCATCTGCAAGCGGGTCGAACAGCGATCAGTGGCTGACGGATCGGATAAATGCGGCGAACCGGAATTATACTGATCAAAGACCATATAAGTGAGAACAATTGACAATAGACTACTTAATCAAGCAATAGGGAGGGTTTTAAATGATAACAACATTAACTGA
>JAAYBY010000010.1 GCA_012729935.1 Clostridiaceae bacterium
ATTTAATGATCAAATTAGACATGCCAATTATACGCTTTAATTGTTTACATGACAACATGCCAAAGAATCGAATTTCATCTATCTCCTGTTTGGCTGTTTTGTATATGCACAATAAAATATTTTATTGTTTTCTACCAGAACACCGCTATATCAGGCAAATCCGTTACATCCGTTACAGATGCATGTATACAGCAGTTGTAACCTATATATCTGTTGACGCCAACTCAGACAAATGATATATTTTAATTAATAAATAATAGTGTATCAAATTGCCAATCATTTTGGAGGTGACTATTTTGACTGACCGGATTAACAAACTCCGTGACCTCTTTTTCGCGGACGATCATAAGCAGTATCGCAAAGAAGATCTAGGTTTATCGATCTTGAACGATGAAACAAAGAAACGACCCTTTGCAATACGAAAAGCGCTTGCTTTTGAGTGTGCGCTGGAAAATATGCCGATATTTCTTCAGGAAGGCGACCTGATCGGCGGCGGTAAAACTGTTTACACACTCCCTACTTATATTACCGACGAAGAAATCGCCTGGGGAAATCCTAATTTTGAAACAGGCGGTTATTTTAATATGTTTGATGGCTGCTTTAATCTGGGTCAGGATGAACGTGGTTTTGGTTTAAACGACAGTTCCATTCCCGCTTATTACAAGGTAGTTCCGATGGGCTTGCCGGCGTTGATCGCTGATGCGAAGGCACGTCTTGAAGCAACTGACGATGATGCGAAAAAGACTTATTATCAGTCTGTGATTATTTCGAACTCAGCTGCACTGAAGTTGATGAAACGTTACGAACATCTGATGCGTCAACAGGCTGAAGAATCTTCCGACATAACCCGCAAAACAGAACTCGAACAGATGGCTGATAATATGAAGCAGCTGCAGATCGGTGCACCCCAGACATACTGGCAGGCTGTACAGCTGATGTACTTCATCCAGTTTTTGATCTGGACAGAAGGCGGCTATCTGATTCCGCTGGGTCGGACCGACCAGATCCTGTATCCGTTCTATAAGAACGATCTGGACAGCGGTATCCTCAACCGTGAGTTCGCCATGGAAATCCTCGAAGCGTTTTTCATGAAGTTGAATTATGAAGTTGACCGGACCCATGGCGGTGCAATTAAAATCAACAGTGACACCGGCCAATCGATCACAATCGGCGGCGTTGATCCGAAAACCGGTGAGGACGCATCAAATGAAATGACAATGATGATACTCGATGCCAAATGTGACATGCGTGTCACAGATCCGAAGGTTCACCTGCGTGTACACAGCGGAACACCTGAAGCGATCTGGGAAAAAGCGGCTTATCTGAACAGCCTTGGCATGGGTTTCCCGACCTATGAAAATGACGATGCCATCATCCCCGCCTTTATGAGCTACCCCGAGTACACGCTGGAGCATGCACGCGATTACGCGGCATCCGGCTGCTGGGAGATGACAATTCAGGGTCGTTCTCTGAATCGCAACGTCGGAGGCGTCTGTGCACTTCGCTGTCTTGAATGGGCATTAAATAACGGTCAGTTTGTCCTGGGTGTCCCAAATGCTGAAAATGCCAAAGGTATGCTGGGCGACCGTTATGGCATCACTACGGGAAATCCGGAGTGGTTCGATTCCTATGACAAGCTGTTTAATGCGTTCAAGGTTCAGATGAAGCACTATGTCGGCATGGTCACCTCCTATGTCAACCGTTCTCAGCTCTCTCCTTCTCCTTTTTACTCTTCCATGATGGAGGGCACACTGGAGAAAGGTGCTGATTTCAATAACAATGGAACACGCTATGTTGAAACAGATTTCCAGCTGGCAGCACTTTCCAATGCGGCAGATGCATTATATGCTATCAAAAGAATTGTGTATGAAGAGAAGCTGTTTACACTGGCAGAATTCAACCAAATCCTGAAAAA
>JAAYBY010000100.1 GCA_012729935.1 Clostridiaceae bacterium
CGGCCGGAAAATAACAGTCGAATTCTGGTATCCGGATGCAGTCTCGGATGATCAGTCTTATCCGCTGGTTATCTTTTCTCATGGCGCTTTCGGGTTCAGCGGCAGCAATTATTCGACCTGTGCCGAGCTTGCCTCGAACGGATATGTTGTGGCTGGCATAAGCCACACACATCAGGCCTTCTTTACCAGAGATGTCGATGGCGCCGTTACGATTGCCGATGCCAATTTCATTCATGAGGCATCGCGGATCAACGCAGTTCTTGATACCGGTAACGATGAGGCAATCTACAATATTACCCGCGCCTGGATGAAGCTGCGCACTGATGATGAAAACTTCGTTATCAATCAGATCCTGGAACTTAACGCTGTTTCTTCTGCGAATCAGATCCTGCCGTCAATCGATGTTGATCGGATTGGTCTGATGGGACATTCATTGGGCGGCGCAGCCTCAGCGCAGGTCGGTCGCGAGCGTCGTGATATTGACGCAGTCATCGTGCTCGATGGTACCATGCTCGGCGAAGAGATTGATTTTGCAAATGGCAAAGTCGTTCTCAACAGCGAGCCATATCCTGTTCCGCTGCTCAACATTTATGCGCAGGATCATTACGAAAATGCTGTCAAATACGATGGAGAGCGTTATAATAATTTCCACGCGTCGCAGCATGCTGTTGAGGCCTTTGAGACGGTTTTTGCAGACGCAGGCCATCTTAACTTCACTGATTTACCGTTGTTTTCGCCAATTCTGGCGCGAGTCCTCGGTACGGGAACTGTAGATGAACTTAAATGCATCAATACCATGAATGAGGTTGTGCTCGAATTCTTTGACAGTTATCTAAAAAATGATGGAGCGCCGGACATTCAGAAGGAATACTGATAAGGGTTAGCAAATATGAGAGTTCAAATCAAACGCATCAGGGAAAAGACCGATGAGTGCACAACGATTGAATGTGTTGAGATCACGCCCGATATTGAGAGTATCAGGACCTATGCTCTCAGCAAGGGTACCGTCCTGTCAGGAATGGTCGATGACCGCACCTATCAATTCAATCTATCCGAGGTCATCTACTTCGAGGCAGTTGACGAGAAGGTATTTGCCAACACGCATCATATGACATATGAGCTCAAAAACCGCTTATATGAGCTTGAACAAGCATATGAGAACAATCATTTCATCCGCTGTGCCAAAGCCTTCGTCATTAACTTGATGATGCTTGAATCAATCAGTCCGGCTATGAACGGCAGATTCACAGCTCACATGAAGAACAAGGAAAAAGTCATTATTTCGCGGCAGTATGTACCGGCACTGAAACAAGCCGTTCTAGGAGGCAGATAAATGAGTTTTCGAACATATCTCATAAAAAAAGTCATGATGAGCTTCTTCGTTTCAGTTGCCTGCATCTGTGCGGCCATGGCATTGATCGGCCTTTCATACGAATCGGAGGCACGCTTCGGCTATGAAGCGTTTCTCTCACCATTACTATTCGGTGCTGCTGCTTCACTGCCGCTGCTGGTCAAATATTCGAGAAAGGAATTATCACTCAAACAAGCGATCATCCGAAATATCATACATTTTATCCTGCTCGAAGTGCTACTTCTATCGTTGCTATTTGCTGCTGGCTTGATCACGGATGTCTCAATGACAGTATCGCTCGGCTTCACGATATTTGTGATCGATATCACTGTTTATCTGGTACTATGGATCAGTGATACACGAACAGCGCGTGCTTTTAACAAGGCTCTCCAGGAGATGCAGAAGCAGATTTGAATTGATCGACAACATGGCCATCGTGATTTATCTGCAATTGTTTGACCATAAAAGAAAAACCATTCCAAGGGAAAGGGGAAAACCACTTCGGGCAGACTCGGTATATGTTCGTCGCGTAACCTGCAGCATCTTCATGTTCCCTGAACCGTTGGGCGGCTACCGCTAGGCAGACGTCGATGAACATTGAACCTAGGTAGACTGGGCGTACCAGGTGAAGCGGCTTGTCGATGAGGATTCCCTTGATGCTGATACGATCCTGTTTGTGATGGATAACCTCAATGCCCATAAAATGGGATCACTGTACAGCACCTTATCGCTTCGCGCGTTGAGATCCACGACACGCCGGTACATGACCGTTGGTAAAAACAGGGTTGAATGTAAGCGTTCCGCTTTGACACCCAGTGCCTGGAGACAAGACGGTTACCCGATTATAAGACTGTTCCTAGAGAGATCACCACGTTGTGCCGCGAGCGGAATGCGCGACAGAAAAGTATAGATTGGCAATTCAAAACAGCTGATGCACGCATCAAGCTCAAACAGCCATATCCGATGATTAAAGAATAGTTTAGCCGTTACACGATGCTAGGCTTTCGGCTTTGCGGTTGTCTCACGCATGACCAGCATCGGCTTCAGGACCACATTTTGAACGACGGTGAAATCTTTGTCCTGAATTTTGCGTGACAGAATGCTGATCGATACCATGGCCATTTCCTTGATCGGATTGGTGATGGTGGTCAAGGCCTTGTGCAGGTAGGGGCAGACTGCCACATCGTCGATGCCGACAATGGAGATGTCGTTCGGGATCGATAAGCCGCTTTCGTAGATGGCTCGCATCGCACCGATGGCGATGTCGTCGTAGGCCGCAAAAACGGCTGTCGGGACATTATTGC
>JAAYBY010000101.1 GCA_012729935.1 Clostridiaceae bacterium
TATCACCGTCCCGATCTGTGTATTGATTCTGCTGTGTCACATATTCATTGATCAGCAGCTGGCTGTCCGGCCTGATCAGGGCGTCTGCTGCGTCCTGATGACCATCACTGCCATTGGCATTCATCGGAGTTGGCTTGCTGAAAAAGTAATAGGGATCTGTTGCAGATCGGGCATCATCCATCAGTCCCCAGGAGAGATCTGAGGGAATTTCAGGCAGTTCCAGCCGTGCGAGCACCTGTCCGCGCGGATCAGTAAAAAGTAGATTTTCACCAGATTGTGCGAGTCGAAAAGGTAGATGAATCTCCTGATGGTCCTGAGCTCTTTGCAGCGTATCCTGCTCACTGAGACCTGAAGCATAGACCACGAGATAAGCCTTGGGGTTGATGGTCACTGGTCCAAAGACAAAAGAATTTGGTTTTTTCGGATTATCAGACAGGGCGTACCCTTCAAGATTAACAGGTGACGATCCTGAGTTGTATAGCTCGATCCAGTCAGGTGCAGATTGATCAGAGACAAGCAGGGTTGAGCGATTTGATGATTGGATTTCAGTGATCAGAATCGGGTTTTCCACGATTGGCATATCACTGATTTCCGTTTGCGATTCGTCTGTCTCTGCATCTGTTTCCGATGTCCACGACGGCTTTGGATTCATGTCATCAGGAATCCAGTTCTTGCCAAAGAAAAAAAACAGTACGATCAAAAGAACAAATGCAAAGATAACAAGCGTTATCAGGCCCAGATGTTCTGAAGCTCGAAATGACTGCCTTCTTTTATATACAGGTTTCTTTGACATAATTCGCTCCTGAGTGGGTGAAGAACCTTGAACGTTACTATTATTCCATAAATGCAGGCGTTTGTTAAGGTGAAAATACAGCCTGATGTATCGACCTGATGACTTTTGACGTTGTCTCTTTTGAAATGGTTCCATCAGCGTGACAGTATCACAGTCAACATGAAAAATGAGGTATATGATTGTTTTATCAGACGACCAAACAATGAGGTGATTATAATGGCTGGAAAGAATGTTTTAACGATTACGGAAGAAAATTTTGAACAGGAAGTGATCAAGTCGGATATCCCTGTCCTGTTGGATTTCTGGGCAACATGGTGCGGACCGTGTCACATGATATCGCCGACTATCGAGGCAATGTCAGAGGAAATGACCGGACAAATAAAAGTCGGAAAAGTCAATGTTGACGAACAGCCAAACCTTGCCGCCGCGTTTAAGGTGATGAGCATACCGATGGTGACGCTGACAAAGGGAAACAACGTCATCATGCAATCAATCGGTGTAAAACCTAAAGATGCGCTGAAAAAAGAAATCGAGGCTCGCCTCTGACCAGTAGGTGACTGCTGTAAAGACTGATTAAAAGCGGAGGCAGATTCTGTTATTCGGCGGAATAGGCAGAGCACTGTTGACGTTTTTTTTTGCATGAGCGGCTGTGGTATAATGTATCAGCAGTCGCTTTTTTGCATGTTCCGGCAGCCGATAGACTGCTTAAACGCGTTCTCGAAGACACGCTTGCACGGGAGGAATGACCATGACCACTGCCGTTGAGATTCAAAAGGTTGAGACACTGTTTCCTGTTTTTCGGAAGCTGAATGATTCCGATCGGTCCAACCTCTACGAATCAGCTCAGGTTGTCGCTCTGCCGGTAGGTCAGATGCTGATGCAGCAGAACCAGCACTGTCAATTCATCCCGCTTGTTCTTGAAGGGTCTCTGCGCGTTTACACGCTGTCCGAGAACGGTCGTGAAATGACGTTGTTTCGGACGCTGCCCGGTGAAACCTGTCTGATGTCAATCGCCTGCCA
>JAAYBY010000102.1 GCA_012729935.1 Clostridiaceae bacterium
CCGCCTATACTTTGGGGTAAAGACGATATGGTATTTGCACATCCATTTCGTATGCGTTAAGCTGTTCGTCTGGTTTGCCATAAAACCACCTTTCTTTTGTCGTAGAGGCCTGAACTTCTCTACTTTACATCGAAAGGTGGTTTTTGGGGTATAACCTTTTTGTCTCCACCCGCATAGCAGGTGGATTTCTGTTCCTCGCTCGTTGGCGAGGAACAGGCTAAAGCCTTACTAAGAAAGAGCCCGAAGCAAATTCTTCGGGCTCTTGTCGATGGTGCGCCTTCAGGGGCTCGAACCCGGGACCCACTGATTAAGAGTCAGTTGCTCTACCAGCTGAGCTAAAGGCGCGTCAACACACGCTATTCTATAAGTTTTCAAGCAGCTTGTCAATCGCCCGAGGATGTTTTCTCGTTTAATGTTTACTCATCTACTCACTTAATTTGACAGCCAGTCAGGTCTTATCAGAGTACCGGCTGCACGGCTTGGGGCCAAGATGGGGCGGCCAGAAAACGGTCTGTGGATCCGGCGTTTCCGGGTGCCAGAGATCTGTCTTTTGCTGCGTCAACGTCCTGCTGTTAGGCCGGTCCAGGGCATTTGGCAAGGGCTGAATTCGCCCCGGGACGCCCATCACCAGACTTCCGGCAGGAACATCTTTGTTGACCAACGTTCCAGCTGCAATGAAACTGCCTTTGCCGATTTTTACGCCTGGCAGAATGACAGCAGCACCACCGATAATGACCTCGTCTTCGATCGCCGCGCCGATCGGTGAAGGATCCGCCGGTATGCGACCCGGATATTTCTCGTTGAGAAACGTGACGCCAGGACCAATGAAAACATGGTTGCCGATACAGGTTCGTGACGGGATATAGACATGCGACATGATGCGTACACCATCACCCATACGGATTAATCCTTCCAGCGTTGAGTGGTTGCTGACGGTGCAGTAATCACCCATTTCGACCATTGCCCGAATAACCGCGTAATGACCGGTTTGAAAGTAATCTCCGGCAATCACATCGCCATAGATGATCGTTCCGGCCCGTATGATCCCATGTACGCCGATGCGAGTTTCTCCGCAGTCCGGATGGTATCGGTATCCGATCTGGACACCCGATTCAATGATTGTCTGGGCTCCGATAATTGCGTTATCGAAAATTTGAGATTCCTGAGCCATATTATTTCACCTCGTATTGTCGATTCATATTCCAGTTATGAGCTTTTTGTGTGAACGGACAACTCCAGTATAGCACAGGCAATCGTATTGAATGGTGTGCGGCGGCGATCATATCGGCGACTGGTCTGTTTCAGCCGGCTTGTCAACGTTGTCTGCTGCCAGCTCAGATCTGTTTACAAACAGACCTCTGAACGGTATCCTGATATTAATATTATTTTTATCGCAGACAGTCCGCTTTGTGTTCTGACGGCGTCTGGTTAGACGGGGGATCGCGACGTGCTGATTCGCATCATTCGAATGATCCAAAGAACTTTTATGACGCTGGTCATTCTTGTGATCGCAGCTTTGGTCGTATATGGCATTTATGATAACGTGACGGATCCCGATCGCCAAATCTACCAGTTTGACCGGCTGCATTATGATGTGACCATTGAATCGGACGGAACGGCTTCGGTTCTCGAAACACGAGACTATACATTTGAAAGAGGTCGTTTTACGTTCGGCTGGTTTGAACTGGCTGAGGAAGCGACTGATATCCAGGTTCTCGAATCAGGCAGACTTTATGAAAGGCTTGACGCATTTTCGTCAATCAGAACACCGGATACATTTGCGGCTCTGCCTGTAGACGGAAGCTATCGCGTTGAGTGGTACTACTCGGTGCAAAGCCCTGAGAAGCGAACGTTCGAAATCGCCTACCGGATCCCTGCTGCGGCAATCGCCTATGAGGACTCTGTGGTTTATTTTCAGAAATATCTCAGTGAAACCAACGAGGCTAGAATCGGTGAAGTCAGCGTTACTGTCCATCTTCCCGCAGGATCGACAGAAGAAAACACCTTGATCTGGGGACATGGTCCGGTAACAGGTCAGATTGAGTTTGCCGACAAACAAACCGTGCGCATGATCGTTCCGGATATCCGCGCCAACCAGATGGTCGAAGCACGATTCCTTTTACCGGCGGACAGTCTGACGCAGGCGACAGCACAGACAGGGAAGCAGTATGATGAGGTTCTGGCGGAAGAAACGGCGGCTGCGCAGCGCGCTGACCGAGATCACCTGATCACACAGATTTCGTTTATTCTCGGGATCCTGATCCTGTTGGCTCTGCTTATCATCCTTCTGGCCTACTATCGGATGCATCGCGATCGATTTAAACCTCTGCAGCCGATCGAGGCCCCGCTTTACCTGCGGGATGTCCCGGCACCGACGGCCCTGCCGGTCATCGCGCGATTACATCGTTTCTATCACAAACAGCCTGCGACTTCGGAACTGATCAGCCTTACGATACTCGATCTGATCCGGCGACGGGTTTTGCGTGTTCAGGAGCAGGTGAACGGCGATAAACCGACGACCTGGCTTCATCTGGCACCGGTTGAAACGGGTGAATACACCGTTGCCGAACATGAAATACCGATTCTTGATTACTTGTTCCGTGATGTCGCACCGGGACAAAGTGCTGTGTCGCTCGACCAGTTTAAGCGATATTCCCGCTCAGCACGCAATCAGGATGAACTGTCTGCCCTGATCCATCGATTTGAGAAAACTTTTAATGATCAGTGGAAAGATCTGAATTACGAAGATACTGACCGCGCAGCGACACCGAAAATCATTTTGATTCATCGAGGGATTTCATTTGCCTTGTCTTTGATCGGTTTCCTGATGCTGCTGCTCGGCCAGAAAGGTCCTCTGATGCTTACCGGCCTGCTGCTTTTGACCGGTGGTTTTATACTGTTTCTCCTGAGCGTTTTTCTGTATCGAAAACGACAGCTCCTGACCCAGAAAGGCGAAAATGAACGGGCTCGCTGGCTGGCGCTGGAGCGGTTTTTCAATGACTTTTCAGCTTTCGACGAAAAAGACTTGCCCGAAGTCGGCTTATGGGCCGACCTGTTGCTGGTTGCGACCGCTTTGACCGCTGCAGACCGGGTTCTCAAGCAGTTGAAAATGCGTTATCCGGATGCTGAAAGCCCCATCTGGCGTTATCAACAAGGGGCCTATTTATACGGAACATATTATCAGCGGAACGTCGGACGTTCGACCAGCGGATTACCATCCTTGCAGAGTACAATCAACCAGGCAATGCATCAGGC
>JAAYBY010000103.1 GCA_012729935.1 Clostridiaceae bacterium
GCTCGTTTGTTGTTGCCGACATCCCCGGCTTAATCGCCGGTGCGCACACGGGGCTTGGACTGGGTCTGTCATTTCTTCGTCATATCGAACGGACACGGTTGATACTGCATGTGATTGATCTTTCGTTTGAAACCGGACGTGATCCGCTGGCTGACTTTGATCAGATCAACGAAGAACTGCGGCGCTATGATCCTGTGCTGCTTGAAAAGCCGCAGATCGTCGTCTTAAACAAAATCGATCTGGCTGAACCGGAGACAGTCAGTCAAATCCAGACAACGCTTAAACAGAAGGGTTTTGTTGTTCATTCGATTTCGGCTGCAACAGGTTCCGGTGTCACTCAACTGATTCAGGCAGTCGCAGAGACAGTGGCGAAGCTGCCACCAGCTCATCCGTTCGCAGCTGAAGAGGACCACGTGGTCTATCGATTTGCAGAAGAGGATCTATTTCAGATTGAACATGAGAATCATGTCTACCGCGTCACCGGAAGCTGGATCGAACGGCTGGTTCGTTCAACAGACTTTGACCATCATGACTCGCTTCAGTATTTTCAGCGTCTGATTCGTCGAAAGGGTGTTATTCATGCGCTTGAGGATGCCGGAATTGAACCTGGAGATCTGGTTATGCTCCATGATTTTGAGTTTGAATACTATCCCTGATCCATGCGTGCGGCTGCGATTTGTAACATTCGATGTGGTTTTAGCAGGGAGAAACCGTTATAATGATCTTATATTCTGAAAGTGAGGTTTAAGTATGAAAAAATATGTGTGCGACATCTGCGGTTACGTCTATGATCCAGTAGCTGGCGATCCAGACAATGGCGTAGAACCGGGAACAGCTTTTGAGAATTTGCCTGAAGATTGGGTTTGTCCGCTTTGCGGCGCCAGTCAGGAAGATTTCAGTCCATTGGACTAAGAACCTGATTTGATTCTTCTGGCTGTTGACAGCCTGTTCCGAAGGCAGGGTCATATGGATCCTGCCTCAAACAACAGACGGAAAGTGAGTGTGTGACATGACTGTACTTCCTATTGGAAAGAATATATTTGAAGTAGGCGCTGTTCATGCTGACAGAGAGCTCTTTGATTCGCTGATGCCAACACCGCACGGTACGACCTACAACGCTTACCTGGTTGTGGGCAGTGAAAAAACGGCTTTGATAGATGCCGTTGACCCGCTGAAGACGCGCGTTCTGCTGAAAAATCTGAGTGAAGCAGGCGTTGAACGGATCGATTACCTGATCACACTGCATACAGAACAGGATCACTCTGGCTCAAACGATGCTGTCCTCAAACGATATCCGATGGCTCAGGTCGTCGGCAACAAAACGGTTCGCGACATGCTTGAGACACATCTCCATTTTGATGCATCACGTGTCAAGGTTGTTGAGGAAGGCGACCAGATCGATCTGGGTGATAAAAAACTGACATTTCTGATGATACCTTTTGCCCACTGGCCGGACAATACGATGGTATGGGTTGAGGAAGACCGGATTTTATTCTCCAGCGACCTTTTCGGGTCCCATTATTCGACAGATAAAGCGTTTGCAACGTCAAGTGCGGAACAACGTACGGCAGCAAAAGCTTATTATGCGGAGATTATGATGCCGTTCCGGGGGCAGATTGCTAAACATACGGCCAGAACACGAGCCCTGAATCCACGGCTGATCGCACCGGCACACGGTCCTGTCTGGTATGATCCCGACATGATATTGAGCCGATATGAACGGTGGACGGGTGACGGCGTCAAAAAACTGGTTACACTTCCATATATCAGCATGCACGACAGCACAAGAACCATGGTCGAGCGGCTGGCGGTAAAACTTTCTGCACAGGGATTGTCTATTATCTGCAGAGATCTGGGCAGCACGCCGCAAAGCCTGAGCCTTGAAACAGGGCATTTCATCATGGATCTGGTTGATGCAGCCGCTGTTATTCTGGCAACGCCGACGGTATTGGGCGGGCCGCACCCGAATATGGCTTATGCTGCATTGGTAGCGAACGCAGTTCGTCCCAAAACACGCTTTATGGCTTTAGTTGGTTCATATGGCTGGGCAACACAGGTTGAAAAAGTCATGGCTGGTCTGACATCTAACCTCAAGGCGGAGCGTCTGAACACGGTGCTTGCCAAAGGACTTCCTTCTGATGCGGATATTGAGCAGCTTGATGCCCTGGCACTTGACCTGTCATCCAGAATCAAAGCCCTGCCGAATCTGATTGACTGATTGGGCAAGTGAGATAACAAAAGCCCTTTGGGATCAGCTGACTGAAACCAAAGGGCTTTTTTGTATGAAAATCAGGTGCTAATCATTTTTGAGAAAAGATTGTTGATTGGGAAGCGGTTGGCCTTCCGGATCAGTGTCTTCCTCGTCTTCCTGTTCGCCTTCATGTTTTTCGGGGACAGGTGCCAGTTCACCTGTTAGAAGAGAGAGCAGTCCCAGATAGACTGTCTGCGGGTTTCTTTTCCATCGTTCGCAGATGAGATTCCCCATCGTCTGGTCCGGGATCGTCATGCTTAAATCAATCAGATCCTTCAGCCCATCGTGCTGTTTCAAGCGAACCACATAGAAACCGTTGCCATCCGGATTGCACTGAGCGGACAAAACGTTTTTCATGCGAATGTCTTTCTGCCATCCAGAACAAGCCTGTGCGAGGTATGAGCGGATGGGAAGAGGAATTCTTTCTTTCAGCGTTTCATAAATCATTTTCCCATCCGGTGTCAGATCGCACCGTGTGACAGGCCGCCCTGAAGCATCGAGCATGGCTTCACCTTTTCGGACACTCTCAATGGCCATCTGATCACGACACAGCTCTTCGAATGCTGTTACAAAATCAAAATAGTCCATATACAAGGTTTCCAGAGAGATGGTCGTTAGTTGTCCAAGTGTGATACCCGGGATGCGGTTAAGGATCGAGAGAATGATGAGTTTATTTATCGCCACATCGGCATTTTCCACAAAGTCACACTCCAATCTGCTGGTCTATGATCAGTATAGACATAAACTGAGGATTTGCAAAGAAGAATCAGCGATGGAATCAAAGAACAGCCAATGGCGGTGAGCCCGACTTGGCATCGATTGAGTGCCATGCTATTGTATAGATAAAGCTGTTAACCAATGATGGAAAAGAGGGACTCGGATGAGCATGATACTGGTTACAGGAGGCGCCGGTTATATCGGCAGCCATACCTGCGTCACCCTGCTTGAAAACCATCACGATGTGGTGGTTGTGGATAATTTAATGAACAGCAGTGAAGAAGCGATTAATCGCGTTCGCCACCTGACAGGTTGCGATGTGCCGTTTTACAACCTTGATGTCTGTGACAAAGAAGATCTGGAAACCGTTTTCGATACCTATCCGATCGATGCTGTGATCCATTTTGCGGGGTTGAAGGCTGTTGGTGAATCTGTGCAGCAGCCCCTGCGGTATTATCAGAATAATCTGGACAGCACGCTGACACTTTGCGAAGTCATGTCGCAGCATGGCGTGAAGAAACTTGTTTTCAGTTCATCTGCAACGGTCTACGGCTTGCCTGAAAGCGTACCAATCCACGAGGATGAACCGCTTAAGTGCACCAATCCATATGGCTGGACCAAAATGATGAATGAACAGATTCTACGCGATCTGGCCGCAGCAGATCCGTCCTGGTCGATTATGCTTCTGCGTTATTTTAATCCGGTCGGTGCACATGAATCAGGACTGATTGGTGAAGATCCCCTGGGCATTCCCAACAATCTGATGCCGGCGCTAACTCAGGTAGCAATCGGCAGACAACCGGTTCTGCATATCTTTGGAAGCGATTATGACACCATTGACGGCACAGGCGTCCGTGATTATATTCATGTGGTCGATCTGTCTGAAGGACACGTTTCTGCAATTAATGCTGTTTTGCAGACAAGTGGAATTGAAGCGGTCAATCTTGGTACGGGAACCGGATATAGCGTCCTGGAAATGGTGCATGCTTTTGAAGCGGCGAGCGGCCGGACCATTCCTGTTCAGTTTGATTCGAGAAGGCCCGGTGACATCGGCCTTTGTTACGCTGATCCGGCCAAGGCCAACCGGCTGCTGAACTGGCATGCAAAGAAATCGTTGTCAGACATGTGTGCCGATGCCTGGCGCTGGCAGCATCAAAATCCATACGGGTATCGAACCCGCGAAAGCAGTGACGGAGCGGATCGATGATTTTTGATATCATCCTTGTTGTTATTTTGCTTCTCACGGCATTCATCGGACTGAAAACCGGCCTGATCAATATGCTTGGCCGCCTGATTCTGCTCTTGCTTTCGTTAGGCCTGACACTGCTTGTAATCAGTCCGGTCATTCGTTTTCTGTCTCAGATTTCCTGGCTTGAACCGCTTGCCGATGTCTTAACGCATCCGGTTATCAAGACGTTTGAACAGACGGCAATCAGCGTTGAAGAGGCCGTCAGGCAATTCGCGCTTCCACCGCTGCTTGAACAAATGATGTCAGAGCAGTTGCCGGAGGGTTCGCGTCAAGTCGCAGACGCTTTACCGGAGCTGTCATCGGCACTGTTTCAATTTGTCTTAACTGCAATTGCCTTTATTTTTTTACTGATTGTCATTTCACTGACTGTTCATCTGCTGACCCGTCTTCTGACCCGCTTCTCTGATTCTTTGCCGGTTGTCGGTCCGTTGAATCATCTGGGGGGTTTTCTGGTCGGTACTGTTTTTGGTCTGGTTGTTGTGAACATCGTGCTCTTGCTGGCCGGACTTCTGTCACCCTACATACCCGATCTGGCAGATCAGCTGCGGCAGTCTACACTGGCCGGTCCACTCTATCTGATCAATTTCCTGGTTCAGGCAATCAGCCACTATTCCGCTGTATCAAATCGTATTTCAACCCCTTGACAAAAAGTCTCGCAGCGCCTATATTTATCATTGGAGTTAGCACTCATAA
>JAAYBY010000104.1 GCA_012729935.1 Clostridiaceae bacterium
AAGAAGAAGGTAGCGGATTGTACACAGGCACAAATCATCGCAATTGACATCGAACACATAACGGGTAAAGAGGCGATTGAATATGCGATCAAAAACAAATAAATACATACTCATGACGACCACCACTCTGATAAAATAATAGCCAGCTGCTGAACGACAGAATCCAACTGATGCTTGTTGGGAGACAAACGAACACTGATGCAAGGAGTAGACATGCAAACGGAACGAAAACAGACGGATCTCCCCGATGACAACGGCGTGATCCGAATGATCAGTGAACGACAGGCAGATGATCTCATAACTGCCCACCCTTTACTTATCTGTTTTTTCACAGCTCCGGGCTGTTCTGTCTGTCATGCTGTCAAACCCCGACTGATTGAGTTGGCAAAGCGACATGGATCGCCACTATTGCTGGTGTCTGTTGCTGAACATGTCGCTTTCTCTGCGCAACGACTTGTCTTCACGGTTCCAACTGTTCTTATTCTAAATAATGGTCGGGAAATCAGTCGTGAAAGCCGCTTCATTAGTTTTGATCAGCTTGAGCGAACAATGACATCTGTGACTGCTAATTCATTTGAATAAGATAAAAGGATGATCTGATGAATTCTTATGCAACCATCGCCATTATTAATATTATTGCATTGCTTTTTTTGTCGGTGATTATACGTGACAACATCATCCTGGGTAAGCAACGTAAAAAGTACTTTATCAGTGCTATTGGACTGACGATCATCGTCATACTGTCTGAAACAGGAACCGTCCTGTCTCTTGGAGGAGACGTGTCCTGGCGATTTTTTCACATTGCCTGTAACATCGTGGGATTCTCGATCACTCCGCTGATCCCGATCGCCCTGATTGCAATCTATGATATCCAGATGCTGAAGAAAAATCTCATCATCTTGTTACCCTCCGCGCTTAATGCCATTATGGTTGCGTTATCACCTCTGCTCGGGTTGATCTTTATTGTAGATGATAACAATCATTATGAAAGAGGTCGGTTCTTTATCATTTTTGTCATTGTTTACACATTAAATCTATTGGTTCTTGTTCTTATTACCCTGCGTGTTAGCAGCAAATTTCTGTATCCAATCAAGGGGAAAATTATCATCCTCCTGGTATTTGTCATGACTGGAACCTTCATTCAGCTTCTTTTGCCGGCAGTCTATTCATCATGGCATACTGTGACGCTGTCATTGTTTTTGTACTATATAATCCTTACAGAATTCGACAGCAGTTTTGATAGTTTGACAGGGCTGTACAATCGCATGGCTTTTGAGAAGACGGCTAAACATCTAAAAAAGCAGATGGCTTTTTCAATAGTCGCCATGGATATCAATGATTTCAAGCCGATCAATGATACATTTGGTCATGATTATGGTGACCTCGCCCTGAAAAAAGTTGCCGAGATTATCAGAGACTCTTTTGATGATTCCTGCAGCTGCTATCGTGTTGGAGGCGATGAGTTTTATGTGCTCTGCCGGGGCACTGATCGCAAAAAACTGGCGAAACAACTTCGTTCTATGACAACAACTCTTGCACAAGCACGACTCAGTGACTGCAAGCTGCCAACCATTGCATATGGCATTAGTATGCATTCAGGAGAAAATGCGCTGAATTTGCCCGATATGCTGAAGGAAGCGGATGAGCAGATGTATCACTTCAAGCATTTACATAAAGAGAAAAGCAGGACAACATGACTTATTTTCGTCTGGCAGGTCATAAATAAAGGATACATTCTAAGGGAGTGGCAACGTCAAGCTAAGGGAGCGAAAATATGTATCATAACAAGATTGCAGTTGTAACCGGTGGTGCCAGTGGTATCGGGAGAGCCATTGCCGATGAATTCAAAAATAATGGAGCGACTGTTTGCATCATCGACAAAAAGGCCAATGACTACTTCACAGGTGACATCTCTGATGAAGAAACACTGGTTCATTTTGCCCGGTCCGTCATTGCTGAATATGGCAAAGTCGATTTTCTGATCAATAATGCTTTGCCGATCATGAAAGGTCTTGATTCCTGTTCCTATGACGAATTTAACCATGCATTGAAAGTCGGCGTGACTGCGCCATTTTACCTGACGAAGCTGTTTTTGCCATATTTTTCTCAGCATGCATCGATCGTCAACATATCCTCGACCCGCGATCGCATGAGTCAACCAAATACTGAAAGCTATACGGCGGCTAAAGGCGGAATTTCGGCATTGACACATGCCATGGCTATCACGCTGGCTGGAAAAGTGCGCGTTAATTCGATTTCACCAGGCTGGATTGATACGCAATCGCTGATTTACACCGGCGCAGATGCCCTTCAGCATCCGGCTCACCGTGTTGGCAGTCCGATGGATATCGCCAATATGGTGCTTTTCTTGTGTTCGGATAAAGCCGGTTTCATTACAGGAGAAAATATTTGTATTGATGGCGGTATGACGAAGCAGATGATCTATTCAGGTGATCATGGATGGTCACTGCGCGTGGATGGATAAATTATGATTTTATACAGGAGACATGTGAATTGATGCATATTGATGTTCGTGAGTATCGTCAGGATGATGTTTCTTCAATGGTGAAAATATGGAATGAGGTCGTTCACACAGGCGACGCATTTCCCCAGGAAGACTGTCTGACAATTGACACAGGGCGTGATTTTTTCGGAACACAGACATACTGTGGCGTAGCTGAAGATGTTGACAGCATGACAGTAGTCGGGCTTTATATCCTGCATCCCAACAACATTGGCCGCTGCGGTCATATCGGCAACGCAAGCTATGCTGTCCGCTCAGA
>JAAYBY010000105.1 GCA_012729935.1 Clostridiaceae bacterium
ACTGTCAGCGTTTCATGACCGGTTTTCTGCAAGACAACCGATCGCAGATATCCGGTTCCCTGCTGCAGATCTGTCTGGCCGATCAATTGACCTGCCCTGTATACGGAAACGGCTGTGCTTGTTTGCTCAGCGATATTGCCATAACTGTCAACTGCCCGAATGAAAACATCAAACGGCTGATCAGGCTCAATCTGAGAAGGTGCAACCATTTGCAGTTCCCGGGCATAACCGCCGGTGATTTCGATGACCGGCTGTTCATCAATGTCGTAGAACAAACCGCTGCCGGCACAGTCAACCATAACCCGGAAGATGTGCTCCTTTTCAGCGAATGTCTGCATGACAAAACCCATCCCTTTATCTTCCGGAGCGCCATAGCTGATCAGAACCTGATCACCTGGCCGTAAAGATCCATCGGTCACTCTGATACTGATACAGCTTTGCCATGGCCTGATGTAGCGATCTGTGATGTATCGCGTCTTGAGGCTGACCGGAGCATCTGTTCGTACTGATACATATCCCGGTGAAAACGGATCATCAAATTGAGGGATTGCCGCATCACAGACATGTCGTCGGGCAATTATGATTTCGCCGCCGTCATCAATTCCAAACGACCCCGTTTCATAAACGATTTGAAAGCAATACAAACCGCCCGCGATCACTTTACTCAGATTAATTGAGGCTCTTCCGGTTCCTGTCATGTCTTCACGCTCCTTTCGATCTACTTTCTTAAAATTCTCTGCTTCTTTTATTCTATCGTTACTTTATCCAGACCGCCAGACTATTCAAGCAGACATCCCAGATAAACAAATGGATCTCATCATCGGATATCACGCGCATCTGTTATCGAATCTTCGATTTTGCCGGCAATGTTATGATAAAATATCTGTGGAATGTATGATCATTGTGTCGGTTATGACCGATCAGGAGAGTCCAGAGGAGGAACCTATGTACGACTATTTCAAGCAGTACCCGCACGATGTTGTCTTTTATGAAAAATGGATCAAAGATCGTCTGCCACAGTCGTTTGTCGATGCACATGCACACTTTAATTTGCCTGAGCACGTCAGCAATGTCTCCGCTGAAGCAATCGCTGGTGACTGGGCCCTCGAAAGCGGACTGTTGATGAGTATCGAAGATTCCGATACCTACCTGCAAACCCTTTTCCCCGATCAGTCAGTATTCCGAATCTGTCTGCCATGGCCGCTGCGCGATGCGGACACAGTCGCGAATAATCAGTATATCGCGAACCTGATTCAAGAACACGACGTCCGCGGATTATTTACCGTGCGCCCGGAATATTCGCGCGATTCGATCGAAGAGGCGTTCGTTGCCGGCCATTTTTCCGGATTTAAACCCTATCCCTACATGGCAAGTACAACCAAGGGTGCTGACGTCAGCATTTTTGATTTCATGACGCATGAGCAGTTTAAGCTGGCTAATGAACTGAAAACAGCGATTCTGCTCCATCTGCCGCGTCGCGGCCGCCTGCCCGATCCCGATAACATTGCGGAGATCCATCTCATTCTTGACCGTTATCCAGACATTAAACTGGTTGTTGCACATTTCGGCCGCAGTTTTTGTATTGAACATTTTGAAAAAGGACTTGAAAAGCTTGGCAGTGATGTTCAGGGATTATATTTTGATACAGCAGCGGTCCTGAACCCGCGGGTCTTCGATATGGCTTTCAATAAACTGGATCATCGTCGTATTTTGTTTGGGACAGATTTTCCGATTATGCTTTGGCACGGAAAACGCGAATGGTCGGATGGTCAATACCATAATCTGGTGCGAGAGGAGTTTTCCTGGAATCGCCACCCGTATCCTGATCAGGAGAAAGATTATACTTTCTACGTTTATGAACAGATTAAAACCATTCTTGATTTGCTCGGATCTGACGAACAAAGCAAACAGGCGATATTCAAAGAAAATGCACTAAACGTGTACGATCAGCGTTAAACTTGATTGACTGCAAATAAAAGCACCGTGTTTTGAAGTGCACCCCAAATGTTGGATACCAACTAGCATTCGGGGTGCTGAACATTTCAGGCCGGCGCTTTTTGATTGAAGAGATTTACGCACTCATGATCAGCCAACCATGGCATATCAGATAATCGATTCCGCTTTTCAAGCCTGATGATGAAGATTCAGCCAATTACCAGTTCCAGAACGCCAAACGTCTCAGGTTGATGAAAATTTGTTGGTTTATCGCCTAAATGATGCCAGCTGCCAAAGTGTGGTTCGGGCAGGTCGTCACCACATTTATAAAAATTTGCATAGATTTGACTGCCTGCACCGAAGTCGCTCCGCCCATAAATATCATTTATAAATGCAAGCGGAATCATCAATGAGAGGTTCCACCCTTCAGCAGTCAATGATACGACCGGTTTGGGTGGTTCTATACCCAGTTTGCGAACAGGCGACCGCTTGGAACGACCCGGCCCGAGCTGGCACAAAATGGCTCCGTTGGGGTTCATCTCGAAATTGATATATCCTTCCTGCGAAACAGGAAAAAAATCAGCAAAAAACTCCATACAGCTGTCTGTGTAAACCGGATCATCCGTCTGTGTATAGCGAGCCAGCGGATTAGGCTCATTACTTTTCATATTCAGGATAAATCCTGTTTCGGTTACATAGATCATCCGGAAGAATGTGTCCGGCACCGGATGATCGGTAAACCACTGATAGGGCAGTCGAACAAAGGGGATCTCGTTTATTTTCTTCGGATCATCGAAAATTGGGATCAGCAGATCCGGCTGAGTTTTAGATTGTTGTGCCATAATAGAATCGCTCCTTATAATTGCCTGGTTTTGGGATCTGCATCATCTGGAAAATGAAACTTGAAATCATTCTACAAACCGTCAAATCCCGTAAAACACCCTCATGACCTTGGTGATGTCTTCTCTCATGCCGTCAACGGCTGCATTGGCAACATCATGAAAATAGGAAACTGTTTTGTCCGTCAGTAAACTTCGGACATGGTCGACACCCGCTTTTGACATGTAGGAATAGTAATTTATTTTGCGAATTCCCTGCTGTATTGCCTGTCGATAATCATCGGGACTGACACCTGATCCGCCATGCATAACCAGAGGTTTGCCTGTTTGTGCACAAATGTCCTTGATCAGCTGGAAATTCAGTTTAGGCTTTTCAAGATAAAAGCCATGAGCTGTGCCGAAGGAGGCTGCAAGCGCGTCGATCCCTGTTTCCTGAACAAATTGCCTGGCCAGCAGCGGATCCGTTTCGTAATCGTTTTTAACAAGCGTCGATGCATCTGACCCTTCTCTTCCGCCAAGCATCCCCAGTTCGCCTTCGCAGCCAGCCTGGTAGCGTCCGGCCAGCTGAACTGCTTGTTTCGTCAGGGAAATATTTTCTTCGAAGGGAAGGTCTGATCCGTCAAACATCACCGATGTAAAACCCATCTCTAATGCTTCTTCTAGATATGACAGATCTTTTCCGTGATCCAGATGGACAACGACAGGTACCGCAGCTTTTTTTGCCATCAGCAGCATAACCGGACCAATCGTCTGCAGTGAGCTGATCGATTCGTGCAGCTGTGCATGACTGATGATAACCGGCACACCAAATTGCTCAGCTGTGCCGAGAACCGCCTGTACAGTCTCAAGATTCGGCGTGTTAAATGCACCAATCGCGCATGAACGGTCTTCTGCCCAGGTCAGTACGTCAGTTAATGTTGTTATCATTTAAAACCCTCCCTATTGCTTGATTAAGTAGTCTATTGTCAATTGTTCTCACTTATATGGTCTTTGATCAGTATAATTCCGGTTCGCCGCATTTATCCGATCCGTCA
>JAAYBY010000106.1 GCA_012729935.1 Clostridiaceae bacterium
CCCATCAGGATTATCGGGTTGAACTGGCCTGGCGGGGCGTCGAGAGTGTCTATGATAAATTTTTCTTTGAACACAACGATGAAGATGCAAAAGTCCTTGAAGAAGTGGCTGCATTCCGTAAGGGTGTCGATCCGGAAATGTTCCGGTCGAAGTACATCGATATAACGGCTGTTGAAAAACTCGCCGGCATTGACAAAGCCGATCAGGAACTATCCATGATCAACGACATCGTTGTCAACGATGATTTTGCCCAGTACATTGCGTTGCGTATCGATATGTCCAACAGTGAAATTGCCGGTCTTGAGGAAAACATCGCGATCCAGCAGGCTGCGATTATCGAAAACCCGTCGCAGGAGGAATACCTCAACCAGATTATTGAAGACTTACGCCGGCAAATCGATAACATCCGGACCAACACGATTCCAATACTTGAATACCGGTTAAACAAGAATATCCTGCCAGGCCTCGACATCTGGCAGAATCGGGCGCTGAGTGATGTTGAGAACAGCCGCAATCAACTGGCCTATTTGCGGATCCTGTCAGAAGAGGAATGGAACGAAAGCTACTATGACAAACAGCAGGGTCAGACGTACGCAGATTATGTCGCATCCATGCAAAAGCAGATCGATGCACTCAACAAAACGATCATCATCGCCCAGAAATCACTTGATGCCGATCAGCCGGACATGATTTATGAACCACAGGGCGCGCGCAACCGGACCGTTGAGTTTCTCGGATACAGCACGGTTGTTGCGCTTTTCGGTGTGCTTTTGGGTGGTTGGCTGATCGCCAGCGAATACCAGCAAGGGACGATCCGGCTTCTGATGATCCGACCGAAAACACGGACCAAGATTCTCCTTTCCAAGTTTCTGGCAGCTCTTCTGGTCTGGCTGGCAGTCGACCTGATCGGCAGCCTGCTCAATCTGATCACCAATGGCATCCTTTTCGGCTTTGCTGATTTTGCCTATCCAAACTATACGGTAGCCGGACAGATCAATTTCTTTGCCTTCTATCTGCCGAAGCTGCTGGCCTGCATGATGCCCATTTTGTTCATGTTCGCCATCGCGTTTATGCTTTCCGTGATTCTCAAGAACACGGCGGTTTCAATTGCCGTCCCGGTTGTTCTCTATATCGGCAGCACGATCATCATGAACATTTTCGCCTATCAGAATGGTATGGACTGGCTTGCCTACACACCAATTCCGTTCATGCAGATGTCCGTATTTTTCTCACGCTACTCGTATATCCAGTACATCATTGAGCGTGGGGTGAATCTCAACCTGACGTTTGGCATCCTGCAGCTTCTGGCTCTGTCCATGATCTTTACAGGAATTGCCGCTTATGTTTTCAAGAAACGCGACATCGTCAACTGAATGATCAAGGGGGTCCACGATGGACGAGAAGAACCCGTTTCTAGACGCCTATAAGAAAAAACTGGGTGATCAGCCAGCTAACACTGAAGATACCCAGGTGCCGGTGGCTGAAGCAGGAGAAAAGCCGGGCAGTGCGCTGCATTTTGAAGAGCAGCCGACGTTTGCCGCGCCGCGCGAGATCGCTTTGGCCGGTAATTCAAGGCGATCACCCCGGACGAAAGTTGTTTCCTTGTTTATCTTTGCGGGTATTCTGGTACTGGTGGCAGTCTTGCTAATCTGGCTGTTCAGCCGTGGTACAACCGTCATCGATCTGACTGACTGGGCTTTGACAGACGCTCAGCTGTGGGCTGGTGACAATCGCATCAACCTGCAGGTAAAAGAAGAATATAGCGACTCGTTTGAAGAAGGTAAAATCATCAGCCAGTCACCACAGCCTGGAGACAAAATCAAGAAAAACGGCTTTCTCCAGATCAAAGTCTCACGTGGCCATGACCCTGATGTAACGCTGGAACTGCCGGATTTACTGAAGATGACAATGGGCGAGGTTGAAGCGTGGGCCGCGGATAACTATATGACCAAGGTCCGCATTACATCGGAATACAGCGATTCAGTTGTCTCCGGACGGGTGATCCGCTATGAGATCAATGACGATACAGTTGTGGATAAAGTCAAGCGCAGCACGCCGATCTATGTGATTGTGTCCAAGGGATCTGAACCCCAGACGGCTGAACCGATCGTGCTGCCGGATTTCCGGGAACTATCGATTGCCCAGAGCCAGCAGTTCGCGAAGGACAACAATCTGACGTTGAAGATAAATGAAGCGTACGACGATTTCGCCCCAAGCGGGACGATCATCGACCAGAGCACGGATCCCGAAGAAGAAGTCGAGCCCGGAACGATCATCACACTGACTGTATCCAGGGGACGCAAAATCCTTATACCGGATTTTTCCGCTTACACCAAGGATCAGGCTGCTGCCGCGGCCTCTGAACTGGGCATTCCGATCTCTGTCAGAGAGCGGTATTCGTCTGCTGACACCGGTCGCTTTTTATCGCAAAGCCTGACCTCAGGATCAGTCTATATGACCGGAGACATTCTGGAGCTGGTTTATTCGCTTGGCAACAAAATCGTGCTGTCCAGCTATGTCGGACAGCCGCGCGTTTCAATTGAAGCCTGGGCACAGGAATTGAATGAGCAAGGCGCGGCGATTCGCATCAGTGTCACCCAGACGCAGAATAACGCACCCAGAGACACAATCATCTACCAGGATAAGGCCAATATCGTGATTGGAACGAGTGCCACGATCCATGTGACCGTCTCTCTTGGGAGAAAGGTATCGGTGCCTGATCTTGTCGCAGTAGAAGGTTCAGAATACGGTATTGCCGTTACCCGGGACATCGCGACAGCTGCCTGCGAAGCAGTTGGCCTGATCCCTGTTTATGTTCCTGAGAAAAAAAGCGGACGATTGCCCGGAGAAATCTGGTATCAAAGTCTTGAGCCGAGCAAGGAAGTTTATGAAGGCACACCTGTTACATTAAAATACAATCCCTCAGATGTCGCGGTAACGTTACCGGATTTCCGCGGCAAAACCGAGGCAGCTATCATCGCGGAGGGGTACCGAAAGAAGTTGACCATCACCTTTGTTCAGGCTGATCTGCCGGTCGCAGGATTTGCTGATCAGGTTGTTGAACAGTCGATTCGGGCTGGTGAAACGGTAGCTGCCGGCACGTCCATTACTCTGACAATCAGTCCGCCGGAACCGCCGGTTGAGACGGATCCGACTGATTCGACATCAACTGACCCGTCCGAATCGGATCAGACCGGTTCCACATCGTCTGAAGCATAAAATGAATCATATCGAAAATGGCAGATCAGCCATCTACGAATCCGATGAGCGGGAAACCCTGATTCGGTTGCGGGGTTACTGCATACAGCTGTCAGTCATACGGCGCAGCTCCTGACGTCTTTTCTCAGTTCGCTCCGGATCGATTTGGAATGTTTTCTGATTCGTCTGCGTGATGAAGTCGCCGACTCTGGCCTGGTCGGGCAGGGCACTGCGTGCAATCACGAACCGGCTGCGGTCCAATCGTACGACGGTTGCTCCTGTTTCCCTGATCTCCTCGACGAAACCTTCATTTGGATTCATCGTGCTCACCTCCGCGTGCTTGCGGTCTGGTCTCTTTCTTGCTTTAATTTTATCATCTTTCACGTATAATGGTAATCGATCCGACTATTTTGATGGGAGCGATGGATATCGGGACACCGGTAGAAAAAGTAGATAACACAACAAATAAACGACAGTCAGTGCGCTGGTATCACTGGCTCAAATGGGGTGACTGGCTGATTTACGGGCTGGTTGGCACCCTGTCTGCAATCCTGCTCTTAAGTTCGCCGGCAATTTCTGGAGACGCCGCAAGTGGCGCAGTCCTGATCCGTGATGGTGAAACAATTCATCGCTGGTCTTTGCAGGAACTTGAGGAGGGCGGAAGCCTGGCGGTTGATGCTCATGACTATCACTACCAGATTGACTACAGTGACGGGCGCATACGCTTTGTCAGTGCTGATTGCCCGGATAAGGTCTGCGTTACATCCGGCTGGATCAGCCGCCCGGGTCAGATCGCGGTCTGTGTTCCCGGTCATCTGATGCTGAAGATCAATTCGGATGCAACAGGTGAAACAGATCAGTCCGAAGATGTGGATGTGATTATCAAATGAGTAGACAATCAGACAGAATACGCCGCCTGACGACAGATGCCTTATTGATCTCGCTGGCGCTTGTGTTGTCAATAGCGGAGCGTTGGATTCCGCTGGAACTGCTTATCCCTGTTCCCGGCATTAAACTGGGACTGGCTAATATTGTGACGCTTGTTGCCGTCCTGTGTCTTTATCCAATCGATGCAATTGCCCTGGTTACCGTTCGCAGTCTGATTCTCGGCTTGATCAGCGGATTAACGACGTTTCTTTTCTCCTTGTCTGGCGGATTGCTGGCTTTGATGGTCATGTGGCTGGCCGGCAAACTTTACGACCGTGTCTTTTCGGTTATCGGGATCAGCCTCGTCGGAGCTGCTGCGCATAATATCGGCCAGATTTTTGTCGCAGGCTTTATTCTCCGGGAGCCGCTGCTCATGACAACGTATCTTCCGGTTCTGCTGCTCACAAGCCTGGTGACAGGGACACTGACCGGTGTTGCTGCCCTGCCGGTTATCCGCTGGTTCACCAGATCGAACCAAATGAAGGCGATTATGAAACCGGTCAACCCGACTTCTTCCGGAAGCCGACCGGACCCGCTTGAAACAAAACACCCGGCACAACACAACGGATCGGATGTTTAACCATGCCGGCGTCGGGTATCACATCAATCGCACTGCTGGCGGCTTTTGTTTTTCTGGGATACCTAAATCCTTTCTTTGACGGGCTTAATCTTTCCATTCGCCGCTGGGTCAATCGGACACGCGTCTCAGCGCTGCGCCCCTTAATGATTCTGACACATCGATTCAACGATGTTTTATCAGTCAGCATCCAACTGCTGGCTCTCGGACTATTCATTGGATTCATCTTCAAAGACTGGTACCGCGCGACTCTTTTGACGTCTACTTTACTGGTCCAGACGGCCATTGTCGGTGTTGCCAAGCGAATGACGGCTGTTGACCGGCCGCCGCAAGCCGCAGCCTATGTCATTATGACATCCGGTTCCTATCCGAGCGGACACAGCTCGATCAGTCTTTCTTTTGCGCTGCTGGTACCAACTATTCTCAATCCGTTTCTGCCGTTGGCTGCCATCTGGCTGATGGGCGGTTATCTGATGATTTCCGCGATTCTGACGGCGTACGGACGATTGTATCTTGATGTCCACTGGCTGTCCGATATTATCGGTGGCTGGCTTCTGGCTGTCGCAACTTATCTGGCCGTGCGATTATTGTTATAATGGTGAAAACCGGGATCTGGACCCGCTCTGTGGAGCCGATCGGAATGGACAGCAGCCAATAGCTGTCTGCAGGAGGTAAGATTGCACGCACGAATTGTTATGACGACGCTTTTCGGCATTGAAGCCGTCACTGCGCGTGAATTGGAATTTTTGGGGTATCAACGGGAGCAAATCACCGTGTCCGACGGACAGGTTGTGCTTGATCCCGGCGAGCAGTGGCAGGATGTTATACAGGCAGTTGCCATCCTGAACATTCACCTGGCGACTGCGGAACGGGTATTGTTGCAGATCGCAGCGTTCGAAGCAAAAACATTTGACAGGCTATTTGATCAGACGCGACTCGTTGAGTGGGAAAACTGGGTTCCCGACGGCTTTGCTTTCATTGTCAACGGTTATTCACGACAGTCTGAGCTGTTTGGCATTCCAGCTTGCCAGAGTCTCATCAAGAAAGCGGTCGTTGACCGGCTTCTCGAACATAAGGGCTTGAATTCGGGCAGTCATCTACCCGAAGATCGCTCGCTCGGATTGATTCGGATTCAGTTTGGTATCGTGGCAAACGTTGTGCACCTGATGATCGACACGTCAGGTGATGGCCTGCATAAACGAGGTTATCGGCCGCTCCTTCATGAAGCACCAATTCGGGAAACGCTGGCGGCAGCCATTATCCGGCTGGCCCGTTTTCAGTCGTTTGAACACGAGGCGTTCCTTGATCCGCTGTGCGGTTCGGGGACGTTTCCCATTGAGGCTGCGATGATGGCAGCCAATATGGCACCCGGGCTCAACCGATCCTTTGATGCTGAGCATTGGCCGCATGTCAATCCGGATACGTTCGCATCCGTCAGGGCTGCGGCCCGCGCGAACATAAAGACCAGCAAACCAGATCGGCCGATGATCTTTGGTTCTGACTTATCCGCGCGGGCTATCGAAACTGCCAGAAGCAATGCCAGTCGAGCGGGCGTGTCGGATCTGGTAGAGTTCTGGCAGGCGGATGTTCGCACATTGAAGGATACCGGTCTGTCACAGCAGACCGGGTCAGATCGGCACCTGATTATCTGTAATCCACCGTATGGTGAGCGTTTGTCCAGTATTGAAGAAGCAGAACAACTTCATATGACGCTCAGCCGGATTTTCCTGGATCGGGGATTTCCCAGACCCGGCATCCGGTTTTTTATTCTCTCTCCGCTGAAAACCTTCGAGGAGATGGCCGGTGGTCCTGCTCATAAAAGACGCAAGCTGTATAATGGGATGATCCCCTGTACGCTTTATCAGTATTTCAGACAAAGGAGAAATTGACGTGAAAGCCATTATTCTTGCAGCTGGTTATGCAACGCGACTTTATCCGCTGACCCGGGACCGGGCGAAATCGCTTCTCCCCATTCACGGGCGCCCGATCATCGACTATCTTATCGATCAACTCCATACAATACCGGATGTCGATCGGATCTACGTGATCAGTAATCATCGGTTTGCCCACCAGTTTGAGGCATGGGCTGCCGAACGCGAGAACCTTGATAAGACGGCGGTAAAACACAACATACCCATTGACGTTCTTGATGATCAGACAACAAGTGAAGACGACCGGTTGGGTGCAATCGGCGATCTGCAATACTGCATTGACCAATATGAGATCGATGATGATTTGATTGTTCTGGCCGGTGATAATTTGTTTACAGGATCGCTTGTCAATGCCTGGCGGGTATTCCGGACACACCAGCAGGACATGCTGCTGGCTGCTCACCTGGCAGCAGACGAAGATCCGAAGCGATTTGCCATCGCCCAAATCGACGATCTCGGAATGGTGCAGCATCTTGAGGAGAAACCGCAGCAGCCGCGCAGCGATCTGGCGGTTTATGCCATCTATTTTTACCGCCGGGACACTGTTCCGCTGATCCGGGAATATCTGGCATCTGGTAACAATCCGGACGCACCAGGACATTTTCCAGTTTGGTTACACACACGCAAACCGATTCGTGTCCATTTGCTCGAAGGATTGTGTATCGATATCGGCACACCCAAAGCGTATCAAGATGTCATGACAACTTTTCCGGTGTCCACACATGACGAACACCATCAGAAATGAGTAAAGGATAAATCAGGGTGTAATGACTCGTATTTAGGGGTTCTCACATGATGGCAAAAATGCGTTCGGTTTTCCGATCTGTGAAACAGAAAAACGAAAACCCGTGATTGTAGGGGTTTCAAGGGACGAAATCCCTGAAAGTGTTGTCCTGTGGTTATGCACAGAGTTATCCACACTATCCACATTTGAATCATCAGACATTTCAATGATTTTTATCGATATTATCAATAAGGAGGAGGCTATAAAAATGGATATACAGCAAATGACACAAAAAGCCAGACAGGCATCCCGTTCGCTGGCAACCCTGCAAACGGACATCAAAAACGCAGCGTTAAGCGCGATTGCCAGTGCATTGCACGTCCATGCTGAACGCATTTTTACGGCAAACACAACAGATTTGAAACGATGTGAAGCAGAAGGTCTGGCACAGCCGTTATTAAAAAGACTTCGCTTTGACCGCGAAAAACTGCAGACTGTGATCGCGGGTATTGAAAGTCTGATCAGGATCAAGGATCCTGTCGGCGAGACGCTGCTGGCCACTGAGCTGGACGAAGGCCTTGACTTATATCGGGTCAGCTGCCCGATCGGCGTGATCGGCGTCATCTTTGAGTCCAGGCCGGATGCGCTGATTCAGATATCGACGTTGTGTCTGAAAAGCGGAAACGCCGCTCTGCTTAAGGGCGGCTCTGAGGCGCGCGAGACCAATCAGGTTCTGACAGAGATCATCAATGCCGCCGCACAAACCGCCGGCGTTCCTGACGGCTGGATCGGTCTTTTGGAATCGAGGCTGGATGTCAACGCGCTGCTTAAATGCCATGAGACGGTTGATCTCCTTATCCCGCGCGGCTCAAATGAGTTTGTCCAGTATATTATGGAGCATACGAAGATCCCTGTTCTCGGTCATGCTGATGGGGTCTGTCATCTTTACATCGATGAAGCAGCTGATCCGGCGATGGCGATCCGACTTGCCCTTGACAGCAAAATCCAGTATGTCGCTGTCTGTAACGCTGTGGAAACAATCCTGCTTCATGAATCTCAGGTAGACTCGCTCCTTCAGCCCCTGGCTGATGCCCTCAGGCAGGCTGATGTCGAAATCTTCGGCTGCGAGCGCACCTGTGTCTTGATCGGCTGCAAACCGGTTGTTGACTGGCATACCGAGTATCTGGATTACAAGGTTTCTTTGAAAGTCGTTGCATCAGCTGATGAAGCGATTCACCACATCAATCAATATGGATCACACCATACGGATGCGATTGTCACCAGTCAGCCGTCATTGGCCAGACGGTTCATGACCGTTGTCGACTCCGGAAATGTCTTCTGGAACTGTTCAACACGATTCAGCGATGGCTTCCGCTATGGGTTTGGCGCGGAGGTCGGTATCAGCACCAGCAAGATCCATGCGCGCGGTCCTGTCGGGATCGATGGCCTCGTCACCTACCAGTACCGGCTGCTGGGCCGTGGGCAGGTGGTGGCGGATTATGCGGACGGGCGTGCGGCCTTTACCCATCGTCCAATTGAATCAGCCTTCCCTCAGTCGGACTGACAGACAGAAACGCTGTCTGGTCCTGACAGGATGCCTGATTCGCCTTGTCGCGATATTCTGGTTAGTGGTACAATAAGTCGAACAAAAAAAGGAGGGATGCAGCATGAAGATCGTTTTAGGCAGCGATCACGCTGGTTATCAACTCAAACGGGTGATCATGGAACACCTTGAGCGCAAAGGCATTGACTACGAAGATGTTGGCACGGGAAACAGTGTCGATGCAGCCAGTTATGTACCGTATGGGCGCGCTGTCGCACGCGCGATTCAAAAAAAAGAGGCTGATTTCGGCATCGTCATCTGCGGTACCGGACTGGGTATCTCCATGACCGTCAATAAATATAAGGGAATCCGGGGAGCGCTCTGCTGCAATGAATACATGGGTAGAATGGCCAGACAGCACAATGATGCCAATGTTCTGGCACTAGGCGGCCGCGTGATTGGTTCAGCTCTGGCTTTATCGATCGTCGACGCTTTTCTTGATGAGCCTTTCGAAAGCGGCGGACGACACCAGGTACGAGTCAACGAAATCATTGAGACGGAAGAAGAAAATTTTAAAGCTTAACCCATATAGCCTGACCGCTTGTAATGTGGCCAGAAGACCGGATTTCAAAACCAGGAGGCAGTTAGCATGGAAAACGTTTTTGTATTTGATCATCCGCTGATTCAGCATAAAATTTCATTGATGCGTGATAAAAATACCACCACCAAGGAATTCCGCGAACTTGTATCGGAGGTCTCCATGTTGATGGCCTATGAAGTGACGCGCGATTTACCGCTGGAGGAAATCGAAATCGAGACACCGGTAGCAAAAGCAAAAACACGCGTTCTCGCTGGCAAAAAACTGGCGTTGATTCCTATTTTGCGCGCTGGGCTGGGTATGGTGGATGGCATGTTGAACCTGCTGCCGATGGCTAAGGTTGGACATATCGGGTTATACCGTGATCCGAAGACACTGGAGCCTGTTGAGTACTACTGCAAACTGCCGGAAGATGCAACCGAACGGGATGTTGTGATTCTCGACCCCATGCTGGCGACCGGCGGTTCGGCCTCTGCAGCGGTTACATTCCTGAAACAGAAGGGGATCACCAATATCCGCTTTATGTGTCTGATCGCAGCACCGGAAGGAATCGAAAGACTGCATCGTGATCATCCGGATGTTCCGATTTTTTGTGCAGCAAAAGATCAGAAATTGAATGATCACGCCTACATAGTTCCGGGACTCGGCGATGCCGGAGACCGCCTGTTTGGCACACGCTGACGAGATATTCCCTGGCAGACGGCAATTCACCGCCTGCTTTTTCGGCAAAGAATAATTTGCCAAAGTAAATATAGCGTCGTATAATTGATAAGCAAGACAGAAAAGTCCGGTGGATGTAACTGCCGGTCTTTTCCGTTTTATTCATTAGAGACCGCCCGCTGCCGATGGTTGACAGTTGACGGATAAGCAGGCAGGTGATTTTTTCTGTGATTCAATACCGGATTGTCCTGAGTTTTATGACTCGGTTCTGGGCTGCCTTCAAAGATCAGCTGATTGAAGAAGCTGCTGTCGGCGATATTGGAGCTGCCATCCGGCACGCCATCGAACCGAACATCCTCTTCAAGTGGCAAATCGGCTCATTTGAGCTTATTTTCAGTGATGTGATTGTGGTTTCCTGGATCGTAATGGTGTTTATTTTTGTGGTTGCCTGGCTGGCAGGCCGCAGAAGAGAAAAGATTCCCAGTCATGTTGGCCAGCTGCTTTCGGAGAGTCTGGTCAATCTGCTGCTCAATCTGTGCCAAAATTCGGGCATGACGTATGATCAGGCGGAACGCGTTGTTCCATTTGTTGGAACGATCGGCCTCTTCATCACATTTACCAATCTGTCCTCGCTGTTCAAGATTCCGCCGCCTGCCAAGAATCCGGCTTTCCCGATTGCGCTTGCCCTGCTGACCATCATCTATGTCATTGCCACGTCGATCCGGCTGGTTGGTCTTCGCGGGTTCTGGGCATCACTTGTTTTTCCCAAGGCCATGCTTCTGCCATTCAGGATCCTTGATTTCATCATCAAGCCGATGTCACTGGCACTGAGGCT
This sequence comes from Clostridiaceae bacterium, assembly GCA_012729935.1. Lineage (GTDB taxonomy): Bacteria > Bacillota > Clostridia > Saccharofermentanales > UBA5734 > JAAYBY01. Next base: position 10,994 of record JAAYBY010000106.1, read on the forward strand.
TTTCGGCAATGTATTCGGAGCCTATATCCTGATGGAATTCATATACATAATCATACCTGTTCTGATCCCCGGTGTTGTTGGACTTTGGTTCGACCTGGCAGACGGAATCTTACAGGGCGCGATTTTTACGTACTTAACCATTATGTATATTGGTGAAATAGTTGAAGGTGCGCACGAAGCGGAACATGAGCATCAGATCCGCCAGTCTGCACACATATAGGAGGAAACACTATGGACAAGGGACTTATCGCGTTAGGTGCAGCACTTGCGATTGCACTGGCAGCCGGAGCGGCTGCTATCGGAATTGGACTGGCTTCCGGTAAAGCGTTCGACGCAACAGCACGCCAGCCGGAAATGTCCGGTAAGATTCAGGCGATGCTGCTGACGGCGATCGTGTTTATCGAAGCGACAGCGATTTATGCACTGGTCGTCAGTCTGCTGCTGATATTCGCATTCTGATCACCGTTGATTAAAGAGACAGGGAAGAGGAAGGGCTATGTTTACACCAGAGGCCATTGCCAGTTATCTGTCAGCTGCCTTATTGACCATCGTCAATCTGCTGATTGCTTATTTTGTCTTGAAGAGATTTCTTTTCAAGCCGATTCTCAACGTCCTGCGTAAGCGCCGCGAATCGATTACCAGCGCCTTGCAGGAAGCGGAAGAGAAGCTGAATCAGGCGTCGGAAAAAGTCAATGAAGCTGAGCGTCGTTTGGACGTATCAACCCATGAAGCCGCGGAAATTCTGGCAGAAGCACGCGGACAGGCTGAAGAACAAAAGGAAACCATACTGCAGGACGCGCGACGCAATGCAGCCGGACTGCTCACCCGTGCCGAGAAAGATATCAGTCGCATGCGTTTGAGCATGTTGAACGATGTGCGTGATGAGGTGGCAGATCTATCGGTGACCATTGCTTCCAGAGTGATCGGCCAGGCGATGGACGAACATCGCCAGCGTGAATGGGTCAATCAGTTTCTCGATCAGGAGACTCAGTCCGGCGGGCAGCCGGCTTTGAGTCCCGATCCTCATACCAATGAGGTGTCAGGTCATGCCTGATCAGGAATTGAAAATAATCCGTATTATCTCATCGGTTCCACTGGATCTCCAGAAAGGACAGGACATAGCGAAGCGGTTTGCCGAACGCTATGACATTCCGCGTTTTGAGGTCAAACTGGAAACGGATCCGTCATTGATTGGCGGACTGGTAATCTACGCGGGCGGATTCCGCTATGACTATAGTATCCGCGGACAGCTGAACCGGATTGCCAGCCGGCTGAAGACTCAGCAATCGATCGAGTCCGATATTTCACTGGACGCATCAACCATCAACCATCTGATCCGTGACAATCTGGATGAAGCGCTGGCTGATTTCAGTGAACAGCCGATGGCTCCGGACGGTGAGGATCTGTTTCTGTCGGCTGACACAATCGAAAAAGATCAGCAGGCGGGCAGTACACAGCGTGTGATCGACCGGATGCGCGAAAAGCTGGATTCATTTGATGCTGACTCAACGATCGACGAAATTGGTGAGGTATTACGTTACAGCGACGGAGTTGCAACCGTATCAGGTTTGCAAAACTGCCGTAACAACGAGCTGATCGCGTTTACCAGCAACGTTTATGGTATTGCGATGAATCTCGAGGAGCACCAGGTGGGCGTCGTCATGCTGCAGCAGAACGACGCCATTCGCGAAGGTATGATCTGCAAGCGGACCGGTTCGACCGTTCAGGTGCCGACAGGCCAGGCACTGTTGGGTCGTGTGGTTGATCCGCTGGGCAAACCGATTGATGGTCTTGGCCCGATTCAGACCAAAACGTATCGGCCGATCGAGTATCCTGCTCTCAGTATTGTTGACCGTCAACCGATCACGGTTTCGCTGCAAACAGGAGTCACGGCTATCGATGCGATGACACCGATCGGCCGCGGGCAGCGTGAATTGATCGTTGGAGATCGTCAGACCGGCAAAACAGCACTGGCGATTGATACGATCATCAATCAGAAAAATAAGAATGTATTCTGTATTTATGTTGCGATCGGACAGAAAATGTCTACTGTATCATCTGTTGTCAACGTTCTGCAGACACAGGGCGCAATGGCTTATACAACGGTTGTTGTCGCCAGCGCCAGCACAACCGCGTCTTTGCAGTACATAGCACCGTATGCCGGATGCACGATGGCCGAAGCGCTGATGTACGAAGAGGGTGCCGACGTCCTGATTGTCTACGATGATTTGACCAAGCACGCGCAGTCTTACCGGGCGATATCACTGCTGTTGCGGCGTCCGCCCGGCCGTGAAGCCTATCCCGGCGATATTTTCTACCTGCATGCCCGTCTGCTTGAACGAAGCGGCCGGCGCCACGAACGTCTGGGAGGCGGATCCATCACGGCATTGCCGATCGTAGAAACACAGAGCGGTGATATTTCTGCCTATATTCCGACCAATGTCATATCGATTACTGACGGGCAGATTTATCTGGAAAGTGAGCTGTTTTTCGCCGGCCAGCGACCGGCGATCAACGTCGGTTTGTCTGTATCCAGGGTTGGCGGATCGGCCCAGACAAAAGCGATGAAAAAAGTCGCGGGACCCTTGCGGATCAATCTGGCACAGTACCGTTCGCTCGAAGCGTTTTCCCAGTTCAGCTCTGAACTGGACGACGATACGCGCAGGCAGCTGATGACCGGCGAACGTCTGATGGAGGTCCTCAAGCAGCCGCAATATGACCCGCTGCCCGTTGAAGAACAGGTTGTCATGCTTTATCTGGCCAATCGGGGTGTCATGGTTTCGCTCGATCGTGAAGACATCCACCCCTTCCTGCAGGACTACATCAGGCTCCTGCAGAGCAAAGAACCAGATCTGATGCGTGAAATCAGTGTTGACGGCCGGCTGACTGATGAGGGGATGTCGATCATCGATCAGACCGTCGAGACGTATCTGCCACGCTGGCGTGCGGAGAATGAGGCTTATGCAGCAACTGTCTGATATCAAAAAGAGAATTAAGAGTGTCAATGATATCAAGCAGATGACACGCGCCATGCAGCTGATCAGCGCAGTTAAAATGAGGCGCGCCCGCAGTCAGCTGGAAAAAACGATGCCGTTTTTCGCCCTCTGCGCTGAAACCATTATTGAGCTGAATGAGGCCGGTATTGATATTGACCATCGCGCGTTTCAGCTGAACCAGAAGAAAAAAGGAGAGACCTGGAAAATCGGTTATTTCATCATGACCGGTGACCAGGGTTTTGCCGGTGCGTATAATTTAAACGTGCTGTCTACAACGGAAAATCATATTCGTGCCAAACAGATTGACAATATCCAGAAAGGTCTGATGACTGAAGTCAAACTGTATGTCTGCGGCAGTATCGGTAAAGACCGTCTGATTCGTGAAGGATTTGATGTTGAGGAATCGTTCCAGTACCCGATCAGTGAGCCGACATACTACCGGGCACGTGACATTTCGGACTACGTGTATGACCTGTATGAATCCGGCAATCTAGACCTGGTTTATTTTATTTTCACACAGATTGAGTCGGCAGTTTCCATGAAACCAGTCGTGACACGCATTCTACCGGTCAATCCGGATGTTCTGAACACGTTCGTACCAGCGCAATATCGTGCGCAGCGCGGACTGACCGCCGGTGCATCGGTTGCCTATGAACCGACAGTCGAGGATGTCGCCAATTATCTGATTGATACATACTTGAACGGAATGGTTTATGGCATTTTGTCGGAGGCATACGCCAGCGAACAAACTGCGCGTATGACGGCCATGGATCATGCGACAGAAAACGCAACGGACATGCAGGCCAGGCTGACACTACAGAATAATCTGGCCAGACAGGGACGCATCACGCGGGAACTGTCTGAAATTGTCGGTGGTGCTGAAGTGCTGACCCAGGCACAATCAGCAGGACGGCCGAACACGATCGAAGAAAGCTGATTAAAGGAGCTAATTGAGATGGCATCAGGTTATGTGACCCAGATTATCGGTCCTGTTATCGATATCAGGTTTCTCAAGCAGGAAGTACCGGCAATTCACGAAGCCGTTGAAATAAGGGGAGATAACAGCCTGACGGTTGTCGAAGTCATGCAGCAGCGCGGCGACGGCGTCGTTCGTTGTGTTTCCTTCTCACCGACAGAAGGTTTGATGCGCGGAATGGAGGCGATCGCGACGGGATCACCGCTTAAGGTGCCGGTTGGTGAGGAAATTGCCGGCCGCTTATTCAATGTTCTGGGTGAACCGATCGATTCCGCAGGTCCTGTTACAGCTGCGGATCATTGGCCGATCCACCGGGAGGCACCCTCTTTCACAGACCAGTTTCCTGAAGAGAATATTTTGGAGACAGGCATCAAAGTCATTGATCTGCTTGTTCCGTTCAGCCGCGGCGGCAAGATCGGCTTGTTCGGCGGAGCTGGTGTCGGAAAAACATTTCTGATCCTTGAGCTCATCCGAAATATCGCACAGGAACATGGCGGCTACTCAATTTTCACCGGAGTCGGCGAACGATCGCGTGAAGGCAATGATTTATGGCACGAAATGCGTGAGTCCGGCGTGCTCGATAAAACCGTTCTGGTTTTCGGCCAGATGAACGAAACGGCGGGTGCCCGCATGCGCGCGCCGCTGACCGGCCTGACAATGGCTGAATATTTCCGGGATGTGCAGAATAAGGATGTTCTGTTTTTCATCGATAATATTTTTCGTTTTGTGCAGGCCGGCTCAGAAGTCTCTGCCCTCCTCGGCCGTATCCCGTCGGCGGTCGGATACCAGCCGACACTGGCCAATGAAGTGGGTGCCTTGCAAGAACGCATCACGTCCACCCGCCGTGGTTCAATCACTTCGGTTCAGGCTGTTTATGTCCCGGCTGATGATTTGACAGATCCGGCACCTGCAACCACGTTTGCCCATCTGGATGCGATCACGGTTTTATCGCGGTCGGTTGTTGAGCTGGGCATCTATCCGGCAGTCGATCCGCTTGAATCATCGTCGCGAATTTTGACCGAATCGGTTGTTGGCTCCAATCATTACAGGGTCGCCAGACGGGTTGAGGAAATGCTGCAGCGCTACAAAGAGCTGCAGGACATCATCGCCATACTGGGAATGGAAGAATTGAGCGATAACGACAAGAAAACGGTGCAGCGTGCGCGGCGCATCCAGCGATTCCTGTCACAGCCGTTCTTCGTCGCAGAAGGTGCAACGGGCTATGAAGGACGTTATGTGCCGCTGGAGGAGACGATCCGCGGCTTTGGTGAAATCGTCAGCGGCGGACTTGATCATATTCCAGAACATCATTTTTTCATGAAGGGTACCATCAATGATGTGTACCAGTCGTATCGCGAAGCACGATAAAGGAACCTGCTGATTATGAGTGAGACAACTCCGGCAAAACAGCCATTACTGGCTGAAGTCGTCACACCCTATGGACTTCTGTACGATGGTCCTGTTGAGATGGTTGTCATGACGGCAAAGGACGGCGAGATCGGTATCCTGCCGGGTCATGCACCGGTCTTTGTCGCACTGACCCCCGGAGAAATACGATTGAAAGTCGACGGCACATGGCGGGCAATGGCTGCTACCAACGGCTATGCGGAAATCGGACCCGAAATGGTCATTATCATTGTCAATGCTGCAGAATGGGCTGATCAGATCGATCTTCCCCGCGCCAAAGCTGCTTTATCGCGAGCTGAAAGTAAATATCATGATCCCGAATCGTCCTCAATGGAGAAGAAACACGCGCGACATGGCATTGAACGTGCCAAGGCGCGCATCTGCGTCTTCGAAAAATACAACCCTTAATCTGCCTGGAAATAGAAGGATTGCTCGGCAAATTCGATCAGACATTGATCGGGCAACACCGTCTCGTTGTTTTTCAGCAGCCGCCGCCCATCGACTCGTGTCCCGTTGGCGGAGCCGAGATCACAGATAAAGAAAGTGCCTGCGCGCCTGAGGATCCGTGCATGCTGACGGCCGACAGACGAGTCGGGGATGCATAAGTCGGATTGCTTTGGGTCTCTGCCAATGATGAACTCCTCAACCAGAATAAAGGCGCGCAGTCCTTCATTTTCCTCAATTGTTCCAGGTTTTCCTTCAGAAATCATAGCCATCCTGAAACCAGAATCGGGATGTGGCAAGAGAACCGTATCATCATCTTGTCGGGCGTTCTCCTGTTGTCCATCTGTCCAGATTGATGAGATGGCCTGGCTGAATCGTGATGAAAGTTTACTCAGGAGCTTCTTGTTTTTCAGGATCAGCAGGAATAGATCGCTGATGGCCAATACGAGTATCATACTGGTTAGGACAGGCTTGAGAAGAGCCAGTTGCTTCTGAGCAGCAAACAGGGCCAGACCGGCAGCGCCAACATGAAGGAAAAGCAAAGTGAAAATTGCAAACTTGAACAAGCCCTTTTTGAGATTATGGCGACCCGCCTGATGAACAGATACGGGTTCATCATCTGATGAACTGGAACTATCACATTTTTCGCAAAAATCAGTCTTGTCTTCATCCTGAAGATAGACTACCAGTTGGGACAGATTCGTAGAAGCCAGAACTTCGGATTGTCGGATTACTGCAGGATCCCAGTGAAAAGCCTGGCCGAGCTGACTGATCAATGAGTTGATCGGGGACGCCTTTGTTCCGTTATTTGACGATCGTACATCGATGTCAGATGTGTCATTCATATTGTTTTTAAATGGCCAGAAGACCAGGTAGAGATTGTCTTGATGATCTAGAAAAATCATGGCTGGATCAAAACAGAACTGATCAAGCGGCAGCAGATGATCAGAGGCATCCATTAATGATGTGCAAATCTTAATCAGGTGTTTTTTCCCCATATCAGGCGTTCTAATGTCCGGCTTGATCGATTCCAGAGATTGAAGATCCGTCAGGTCATAACAAATCTGTGGACCGTTCTGCTGCCGCAGGAAGCAAAAAGGGAGCCAGGCTGGGCGAAATCGCACCATCAGTTGAAGCTGAAAATCGATTGTCATACAGCCAGGTGAGGGACTGCCAATCAGCCATGTGTTACCTGATCTGCTTTCAAAAGACCATTTATATGATTCCATGAATCCGCTGTACCTTTCAATTGCTAGTCACCGATTGCAAGATCTTCGATAACGGTGTCGTTACCAAGAACAGTTTGTATCAAATTTGTCGCGTAGTCCGTTAGAGCCGTTCGAAAAATCAATGCAACAGACAGGAGAACGGCGATGATAATGACAACCTCCAGGGTTCCGAAGCCTCTCTTAAAAGAAGGATGAGTGGTTTTCACGTTTTTGAATCGTCTTCTCATTTGACGTTTCGACTGATCGATTGGTTGGCTAAGCATCATAGGTTCCTTTCCGGTATTGTAATACCTGTTGAAAAATAAGTACGATTTTTCTCAGAAGGATTGAAGACTGGCAATAGCGGGAAGCAGAGCAGACATCAAGACTGCAATCAGGCTCATCATCATCGGGATTAAAAGCCTGACACTTTGTTTTTGCAGCTGATGGCGTACAGCAGATCGATGCAGAGCCCATAAAGAGTTCGATTGCAGTTGTATCATTTGCAGAGCCTCTGTACCGCCAAGGCGATTGTATTTGATTAGAAGTAAAAGTGCTGTCTGGATTTCAGGGATCGGACAGTCAGACAACAAAATTTCCAGAACGGCTGAAGCGCTCTGACCAGCCTGCAGATGTTTCTGAATAAGCATGAGATCCGATTGAACTGACAGATGTGTTTTTTCGCTTGTAGTTGACTCGAATTGCAGCGCCTCACATGAAATCCTCAGTGAACGATCTAAGGATAGGCCGGTCTGCAGGAGAGCTGACCATAAGTTCAGGAGAACGGGATAATCTTTGCTGATTGTATCAAGCTTTGTCTGATGGAGATTTAACCACTTCATATCTTGAAGCCAGGCGATCAACAGAGGCAGCAGAAAGACAAGCGGCCAGAGAACAGGCATTTGCAGGATGATGACAACAGCCGGCAGCATCGAACCAATTATCAGATGAATCTTTTGCGTAAAAAAAAGCTGTGTCCAATCGCTCTTAGAATCCGGATTGAGATCATGCGTCGTACCCAGATCGATAATGACACGAAGTAGCCGGGCACCATAACCAACTGGCAGCAAGTCCCGATAACAATGGTAAAGACAGGCAGACAGATATTTTTCAATGCGCAGCACTTGATGTTTACTTCGATACGTTTTCTGGTCAGATTTTTTGCTTGATAAGGCAAAGGTGGATAAGGATAGTGTGAGTATACCTGCGGTTAAAGCAAACAGACAGGCGACAAAACGGCCTAAGACTATTGGTTCGCCCGATGAAGCCGAATTCCA
>JAAYBY010000107.1 GCA_012729935.1 Clostridiaceae bacterium
GCAGGCCGATGGACGTCAACAGACGTCAATAGCGGCTTCTTTCCTTTTCGCTTCAAATGCAGCGCCAGTTTGGCCGCTGTGGTCGTCTTACCGGCACCCTGCAGGCCATATAACATCACAACGGTGAATCCGGTCGGCGAAACGGCCAATTTACTGACTTTCTCGCCCAGGATATCGACCAGAGCCTCGTGAACGATCTTGACGATCTGCTGCCCCGGCGTTAACGATTCTGTTACCGCGCTGCCACGTGCTTTTTCTGAAATTTCATCAATCAGGTTCTTAACGACATCGTAATGGACATCTGCCTCCAGTAAAGCCAGACGGATTTCACGCATCATGTCTTTGAGATCTTGTTCACTGATTCGTGATTTACCACGCATACGGCCGACAATTGCGGTCAGTTTATTAGAAAGCCCATCCAGTAAAGCCATCAAAATCCTCCGTTACAAAATTTGTTCTAGTTTCAGCAGTCGGGCCCGTACAGATTCAATCTGACCTTGATCCAGTTCCTGGATTGCCTGACTGATCTCGTTTTTCTGATTGACAAAGCGCGTTGCCAGACCCAGCTTTTCCTCGTATTGTCTCAAACGATCCAATCCCTGATGCAGACGATCGTGAACGGCCTGCCTGCTGATAGCGTGCTGTTCGGCAATTTCAGCCAATGACAGATCATCTTCGAAATAACTGGTCAGAACTTCTCGTGCGCGCTCAGACAGCAGCTGCCCGTAAAAATCAAGGAGCAAACTGATTTGAGCACGATCGTCCTGTCTGTCTGTAACCGAATTCATTTGACAAGAATATCAGACAGCAGGAAGTCTGTCAAGCATATAAGCTTGACAGATCGATTAATTTACTGGAAATTTGATTCGGATTCATCCGGTATCAACGCGTTAACAAATGCTTGCGGATCGAAATCTGACAAATCATCGATTCCTTCTCCCAGACCGGCCAGACAAATAGGTGTCTGCGTCTGATGGGCGACGGCAACTGCAACACCGCCTTTGGCATTTCCATCGAGCTTGGTGATGACTAGACCCGTAATCTCCGTTGTCTCGTGGAATACTTTTGCCTGCTGAACGGCATTTTGTCCCGTTGTCGCATCGATAACAAGAAGTGATTCGCAGTGTGACTGCGGTGCTTCTCGTTCAATGACTCGACGGATTTTGGCCAGTTCATCCATCAGGTTTTTTTTGTTGTGCAGACGGCCTGCGGTATCGATAATCAGCACATCAGCATTTCTGGCTTTAGCCCCGCTTATGGCATCATAGACGACTGACGCGGGATCTGCTCCAACCTGGTGGGCAACAACCGGTGTCTGTGTCACGTTGCCCCAGTGCTTTAGCTGATCAATCGCTGCCGCCCGGAATGTATCCGCTGCTGCCAGCATGACCTTATAGCCCTGACTTTGAAAACGGTGACATAGTTTTCCGGCAGTCGTTGTTTTACCGGTACCGTTCACGCCAACCAATAAAATAACTGTCATGGCCTCATGATTGACCGTCAAAAACCGCGGACTGCCGAGAATCTCCAGCCAGATAGATTTCAGATAGCTGGTCACCTGCGCTCGGTCAGCTGATCCGCCGCCACGTATTTTTTCTTTGAGCCGGTCGAGAATATCCGTCGATGCAGCCATACCAAAATCTGCCTGGACCATCAGGGCTTCAAGCTCATCGAGCATTGTTTCGTCGAATGCCGTTACGGATGCTGTAATTCGGTTTAATCCGCCGGTTATCAGGTCTCTGGTTTTCTTCATACCCCGTTTAAAGGAGTCAAATAACGTCATGTTGGTTCCTCTCCACTTAATCAGTCAGTTTCATTGATAAAATGCGTGAAATGCCGCGTTCAGGCATCGTTACGCCGTAAAGCCGGTCAGCTGCCTCCATGGTGCCTTTTCGATGCGTCACCAGGATAAACTGTGATTCATGCGAGTACCGGCGTATGTATTCCGTAAACCGGATGACATTGGCATCATCAAGAGACGCCTCTACTTCATCAAGCACACAGAAAGGTGTCGGCCTGAGTTTAAGGATGGCAAACAGCAAGGCAATCGCAGTGAGGCTTCGCTCGCCGCCTGACAGCAGCAGCAGATTCTGAAGCTTTTTACCAGGAGGTTGTGCTTTAATCTCGATACCGCAATTCAAGACATCAGACTCATCTTCAAGATTGACTTCAGCTGTTCCGCCTCCGAACAGTTCGGAAAACACCTGGCAGAAATTTTCATTGATCAGTCTGAAATGTGCCATGAACTGCTTCTTCATTTCCTGGATCAAACCATCGATCACGCTGGTCAGCTGGTGTCTGGCCTGTTCGATATCATCTCTTTGCTTCGTTATAAAGGCATAACGGTTCCGGACAGCAATGTGTTCATCAATAGCGCCGATATTAACCGGTCCCAGTTCTTTTATCTGGTTTTTCAGAAGGTTAACGTGTTTGGTTGTTTCAGAGCGGTTCAGAGACGGCTGTTTCCATTGTTCAGCCTGATCTGCTGTCAATTCATAAAACTCCCACAATCTGTTCTTGGCATCATCAATCTGTCCCTCGTAGCGGGATGCTTTTGCTTCAATCCGGCTGATTTCACCTTGTAATGAAGCAATACGGCTTGTCGCAGATTCCAGCTTCTCGAAAAAGCTGTTCTGCTCCCCTTCCAGACGTGATTTCTCCTCAAATAGCTGTTGAGCCTGATGCGACAGCTCTGTTTCCTTCTTCTGGAGCTGATCAAGATTCTGTGTATCTTCAACCTGCTCTTTTTGCAGGCGATTGATTTCGTCTTGATACTCCACCTGGTCCTGACGTCTCCTGGTTAACCGGCCGGTCCGGCTTAACCGGTCCTGTTCAATCCGGCTGATCATTTCCTCTGCTGCCTGAATGGACTCCTCAATTGACTGCAGTGAAACACGCCATTCGGTCACAGTCTCACGTAAATCATCGCGTTTGAGACGATCTTCACGACTGCTGCCTTCCTGTTCACTGATTGACTGACGCAGGTTTGCAAGTGTCTGTTCCATCGATGCGATGTTCTGGAGGATTGATTCCTTGTCCGCTTGTATTTGAGTCAGCTGCTGGTTTAATTGCTGTTGATCTGAGATTAGGATTTCCCGCTGACTCGCTGTTTTTTTCTGTTCTTCACTGACCGATGCGATTTGTGCTTCCAGACGGATTCGTTCATGAGACCGTTCTAAACGGTTTTGCTCTATCTGGGCGAGCTTTCCGGCTTGGTCGTTCAGGCTTGTTTCGTCTGTTTTCAGCTGCTGTTCCATTGCCTTTATAGACGCGTTAACGGTTTCAATCGTCACTTTAAGCGTCTCAATATCGCGTGCTCTGCCCAGCAATCCGCTGCCGCCTTGTTTCTGATAACCACCGGTCATCGAACCACCCGGGGCGATCACATCGCCTTCAAGCGTAACCAGTCGCAGAGTCTGTCCAGATTGGCGTGAAAGTTTCATTGCCGTGTTCAAATCTTCTGCGACAACAACACGGCCGAGCAGATAAAGCACAACGTTCTCCAGTTCAGGATCCGCTGTTACCAAATCACTCGCCAGGCCGACAAATCCAGGCAGATTTTGAACAGATGTGATTTGATTTTTTTCTAAGGGTCTGGCTCTCAATGTATCAAGCGGTAAAAAAGTTGCACGACCTGATCGGGTCTGCTTGAGATCTTCAATCAGACGTGCGGCTGTCTTCTGGTTGTCTGTGACGATGTTCTGAATAGCAGCACCGAGTGCTGTTTCAATTGCGCGTTCATACCGGTTTTCCGTATATATCAGAGATCCGACAGTCCCCTTGATTCCTGTCCCGAAACCAGGGTGTTCATCAACCTTTTTGAGGATTGAACGGACAGCCTGCTGATAACCTTCGTAGTTTCTTTCCAGTTTTTCAAGCATTTGCAGCCGGTATGACTGATTGCGCAGCTCCTGACGCTCTGTCTCCAGTTTTTTCGCCAGGCTGTTGCATCTGTCCCGTTGTTGATCGATTTCTTCTTTGAGCGCTGAATAAACTTCGTTTTGCTCTGTCTGCTCGACATCAAGCTGTGTCATCGCTCCTTGTTTTTCTTCCTGCAGGATGCGCAGGCGATCCAAATCACTGATTCGTTCAAGCAACTCTTTATCGATGGCCTTAATTCGGTTTTGGACCAGGTCGATCTGGTTATCAAGCTGTCCCAGCCGTGACTTTGCGTCAAATGCCTTGTCCAGCAATTCGTCCAGATGCGTTTTATCCGCTTCAATCTTTTTTTCTGAAGCATCCAGGGTCTGAACCAGAAGTGACATCTCGGCTTCTGCAGCTTTTAATTTTGCATTGTAGACTTCACGCTGCTTATGCAGCGTATCGGATTTTGCCTGTCGAGATGCAATTTCCTGATCAAACTCTCCAATGTTGCCGCTTAATTCCAATTCCTCTGCCGAAGCCAGTTGAATCTGATCATGAAGATGTCGAATCTTTTCACTGTGCAAGGCCAATTTTCGCTGGTAATCATGCGTTTCCTGATTCATGTGTGCCAAGCGCTGATTAATAGACTGACTTTCTATATCGAGTGCTTCGAGACGCTCGACAGTCTGATGATTTTCTGTTCTGATGTGCGTCAGATGGGCATTGGCCTGCGCCAAGTCAGATAACACCAGATTTTTCTCGCTATCTGCTTCATCTATCCTCTGCTGATACTGGTCAATCTGATCCAGGATCAGTGCGATTTCTTCGCCTTTCAATTTTTCACTCAGCGTCTGGTACTGACGGGCTGCATCAGCCTGCTCAGCCAACGGTTCTAATCGGCTTTCCAGTTCAGCGATCAGATCATTGATCCGGATAAGATTCTGTTCTGTTCCCTGAAGCTTTCGTTCAGATTCTTCCTTACGCGTCTTATATTTAACGATACCGGATGCTTCTTCAAAGATGCGTCTTCTCTCCTCAGAACGGTGGCTTAGAATCTCATCGACCCTGCCCTGGCCAACGATTGAGTAACCGTCGCGACCCAGTCCTGTATCCATAAACAAACGTGAAATATCACGCAGCCGGCAGGTTGTCTTGTTGAGCAGATATTCACTTTCGCCGGAACGGTAAAGACGCCGTGTAATCTGGATTTCTGAATAGTCCAGCGGCAGACGGCCGTCTGTGTTATCGATGACCATCGTGACTTCGGCAAAACTCATCGCACGTCTCGATTGCGTACCCGTGAAAATAACATCTTCCATTCGGGCACCGCGCAGCGTTTTAATGCTTTGTTCACCAAGCACCCATCGGATCGCATCGGTTACGTTAGATTTTCCGCTGCCGTTCGGGCCGATAATGGCTGTGACACCTTCATCAAATGCAATGACAGTTTTTTCTGGAAATGATTTGAACCCTTGTATTTCAAGAGCTTTGAGATGCATCTTAGATCCCCCGGTTAATCAGATGTTCGGCGTGTACACCCTTCCCGGCTACAGTCCAGCTTTTCGAGAGCATCTCGAGAGGCGTTCTGTTCAGCTTCTTTTTTGCTGCTTCCGTTACCGGACGCAATCAGCTGGCCATCAACGATGACACCTGCTGTAAAGACACGCTCATGAACAGGACCGGTTTCCTTCAGGATGATAAATTCAAGTGTACTGTTTCCGCGTGTCGCCTGGACATTTTCGATCAGGCGACTCTTATAATCATACACCAGATCGCCTGCAAGCGCTAACTTAAGCGGTTCATCAAGCAATCGTCGGATAATCTCGCCTGTTTTCTCATAACCAGCATCCAAAAACAGGGCGCCGAAAAGTGCCTCGACTGCGTTGGCCAGATTGGATGGCTTTTCACGGCCGCCCGTCGCTTCTTCCCCTTTTCCCAGAAAAAGACATTGTCCCAGGTTCATTTGCCCGGCTAAAGCGGCTAATGTCGTTTCCCTGACGACAAGTGCCCGGATCTTGGTCATATATCCTTCCGCATACTGGTCCGGCTCTCGAAAAAGCATATCACTGATTGCGAGATCCAGAACAGCATCACCCAGAAATTCCAAACGTTCATTGTCGGGTAATCGATCCTGTCTGTGTTCATACGCGTATGTTGAATGGGTTAACGCTTCCAGGATCAGATTCGGATTCTGAAATGTATACTGCATCACGTTATAAACGTTCTGCATCAACTTTTCAGTCTTATCTCCTGTGACATGATCACACCAGAGATCTTCACTTTTCTGGAAAATAAGCCCCCTTAGGGGCTTATCATCAGGCATTGTTTTTTATAAAATCGACGGCATCTCCGACCGTCTTGATACGCTCGGCTTCCTCATCCGGAATCGAGATGCCGAACTCCTGCTCCATCGCCATAACGAGCTCAACGATATCCAGGGAATCGGCATTGAGGTCATCAATAAAATTGGAGTCCATCGATACTGCATCTTCATCGACACCCAGCTGGTCGACAAGAATGGTGCGTACACTTTCGAAAATCTGTTCATTTGACATATAGTATTCCTCCTGTTTTCAAGGCTTTTAACGTCTTTCAACACTCTCGGGCGAGAGCATATCATAGTTTTATTTGATAATCAAGATTTTGTCAAGCAATTGATCATTAAATTCACGGTTTCTTCATGTAATGCATTCAGGTATCATGCTCTGGCTGGTTAAGGAGTGAGCGGTGATGGTAAAGATACTGCATACCTGAAAGAAGTGTCATAACCACAGCAATCATGAGAAAGCTGTTATTGACCGCGATCAGAATTCTCGGTTCAAAATAACCTTCTGAGATGGATAGAATAACCGGTTCAATCAGTAAAAGGAGCAACGCTATAATCTGAGAAACGGTCTTTGCCTTGCCTAGCCAGCCGGCAGCAATCACCTGTCCTTTTTCTGCCCCGATTAAACGGATGCCGGTTATAACGAACTCTCGGATAATAACGATTATGACAACCAGTGAATGAATCCGGCCGGTTTGAATCAAAACCAACATGACTGAGATAACAAGCAGTTTATCTGCGATCGGATCAAGAAACTTGCCCAAATTGGTAACAAGATTCCGCTTCCGGGCGATGTGTCCATCCAGTAAGTCTGTTATTGAGGCGATGGCAAAAAGAAAAAAAGCGATCAGTCGTCCTGAATTTTGAATAAAGCCGTTCCAGTTGTCCCAAAAGGATGAATCCGGCATGGGAACAAGGAAAACCAAAATCAAGGGAATCAGGATGATGCGAAGCAGTGTCAAACGATTGGGTAAATTCACGAAACAGTCACTCCTGTCATTTCATAGGCATCAGCAGACGCGATCCGAACATTTCTGGTTTGCCCCAACTCAACCGACTCATCAGAAGCGGCGACATAAATGATCGGATCTGTATCCGGTGCTTCACCAAAACTACGGCCTACATAAAATATACCACGCTCATCGATTGATTCAAGCGTTACCGAAACCACAGAACCGATTCGCTTTTCAGCCTGCTCGGCCGCAATGACCTGCTGATGCAGCATCAGTCGGTCATATCGTTCCTGTGCGATTGTCGCGTCAACCCTGTTTTTCAGTTTATAGGCAGGCGTTCCTTCTTCAGGCGAGAAAATGAAGCAGCCTAACCGATCAAAGCGAATATCTGTTATAAATTGGATCAAGGCGTTGAAATCGTCATCTGTTTCACCCGGAAAACCGACCATAACGGTTGTTCGCAAAATAATGTCCGGGATCTCCTGTCGCAAGCGGCCGAATAATGCGCTGAGTGATTCTGACCTGTCGGGTCTGTTCATACGGCGTAACATCGGATCAGAGGCGTGCTGTATGGGGATGTCAAGATAATGTGCTGCTTTATCCTGGCGTTTCAACACATCAATCAAATCATCAGTGACTCCATCTGCGTACGTATACAATATTCGAACGAGCCGGACTTCAGGAATCTGACAGATCGTCTCGATCAGTTCGGGCAATCTTTGACGGCCATAGAGGTCAACGCCGTAAGCGCCGGTATCCTGAGCAATCAGTATCAATTCGCCGTAACCCTCTTTACTCAGACGTTTAGCTTCCTGGATGATCTCTTCAAATGATCTTGACTGATACGGACCGCGAATACCGGGAATCGCACAATATGAACAGTGATTTGAACACCCTTCTGCAATTTTTATCCATGCATAATGCTGAGTCGACGGCTGGCGGGCTACTGTCAGATGATCAAGGCAGCCGGGTTCTCCCGGCAGATACGGTCTGTTCGTTCCTGTTTCCAGTTGATCGATGTATTTGCTGATCTGCCCATAATCAGCTGTTCCAAGAACCGCATCCACTTCAGGCAGTTCACGGTATATATCCTCTGCGTAACGTTGCGAAAGGCATCCGGTCACAATCAACCACTTGGCAGATCCTTGCGGCTGTTTGAAGGATGCCAGCTCAAGAATCGCATCGATTGATTCACGTTTTGCAGATTCAATGAAACCGCAGGTGTTGACAATCAGAATATCCGCCAGTTCAGGTGATGATACACTCTTGAAACCGTCATCCATCAGAATTCGGGCCATACATTCAGCATCAACTAGATTCTTGGCACAACCGAGTGACAACAAGTAGTAGCGGTATTCATTTTTCCTGCTGCCTGTTTTTGTAACAGGGTCCATCATTTCTTTCATTCTATATACGCCTATCTATAAATTTTGCTGCTCTTAATCATGCATGATTGTCAATTGCTCTGTCAATAATCTTCGTGTAAAGAGAAACGGCACTGGTTGTCTGAACCAATGCCGACTGAACCGTATGTCCGATAAAACATGTTAATCGGGATCACGACGGTTTAGAACGCGATCGATTATTGAGTGTTCAAAACCACGGCGACTTAAAAATTGTGCAAGTTTTAAAAAGAGCTTATGTCTCTCTTCCCGTTTCAGATCATTTGACTGGAAAACCGTATATTCCGTCGGAAAACGTGAATGCAGCAAGTCCTGCGCACGTGCCAGGTCAGAGTCGGACTTGCCCAGAACCACATCAACAATCTCCGGATCAAGTCCATTCGAAATCATGCGGTGGCGAAGAGCCAGTTTTGACTCCGCCTGTCGGCCTTGTCTCTGGCGGATAATACGTTTTACAATAACCGCATCATCCAGATATCCTTCTGCCTTGAGTTCGTTGATGACTTCACGAATGACGGCTTCATCAAAACCTTCATTCAGTAAACGATCAAATACTTTTCCAGACGGTTTTTTAGCCAGTCCAAGATAGGTTATCGCTTCTGATCGTGCCTCCTGAACCCGCCGCTGAAAAATCCGCTCGTCATCAGAGAGCGATTCAGCCATCGAGTCCCAGGATATCTTTTTCATCAGCTGTCTCCTTCTCTTCGGTGATCGAACGTGCCGGATTGATGGTCTCTCTCACAAGGCTTTCAATCTCGTCACGAATCTCAGGATTATCCTTAAGGAACTGCCTGGCATTATCTCTACCCTGTCCGATTCGCTGATCCTTGTACGCATACCATGATCCGCTTTTATCAATGATATCACGATCAGCAGCCATATCAAGAATGCAGCCTTCCCGGGAAATCCCCTCGCCGTAGATAATATCGAATTCCGCTTCTTTGAAAGGCGGTGCAATTTTATTCTTCACGACCTTGACTCTCGTACGCGTTCCTATGATATCGGAACCGCTTCTCAGAGTTTCCAGTTTACGAACATCAAGCCGAACAGACGAATAGAACTTCAACGCACGGCCGCCTGGTGTTGTTTCGGGATTGCCGAACATGATGCCGACCTTTTCACGCAGCTGGTTGATAAAAATCGCGACGGTTCTGGACTTGCTGATGACACCGGCCAGTTTACGCAATGCCTGCGACATAAGACGGGCCTGAAGGCCAACGTGTGCATCACCCATCTCGCCATCTATTTCAGCTTTCGGAACCAATGCAGCAACAGAGTCGACGACAACAATGTCGACCGCACCGCTGCGAACAAGTGCTTCTGTAATTTCCAAACCTTGCTCACCCGTATCCGGTTGTGAAACGATCAGATTGTCGATATCAACACCAAGCCGCGCAGCATACTGAGGATCCAGCGCATGTTCAGCATCTATAAAAGCAGCCGTACCGCCTTCTTTCTGCGCTTCTGCGATCATGTGCAGTGCGACCGTTGTTTTACCGGATGATTCAGGGCCGTATATCTCAATAACACGTCCTCGCGGTATACCCCCGATGCCCAGAGCGAGATCAAGCGACAGCGCACCGGTTGGAATTGATTCAACCTGAACATTCGCGCGATCACCCATTTTCATGACCGCTCCCTTGCCGAATTGCTTTTCAATCTGGCTTAGTGCTGCATCCAGCGCTCGTGCGCGATTTGATTCGTCTTTACGGGTCACTTCCTGTGATGACTTCCCGCCACTTTTGTCTCCTCTTGCCATACAAACCTCCTGTAAGCCCAATCAAGAACAATCGTTCCTTAATATGCATTATAGACAGCCCGTGTAGTCAAGTCAAGCAGCTGTCAGACGCCAAAACCAGTCAAAAGACAGCCAACTGAATGATTTCGCTTATTTTTTTATTGACTTGATCAAAACTGACAAGCGGCCAGCCAGTTGGCGTATCTTTTCCTGAACCATCTTTGACTCGTGCAGTCCGATCATCCAGGCGATCGTCAAATAAGCGGCGAATCCGAGCAACGCCCGGCCACCATACCAGGCCAGCTGCCAGAACTTTCCTGCCGGTGATATCGGCAGCTGCGCGAGCAGCAGAATAGCAATCATCAAAACTGAGGTGCACAGCAGCAGACGGATGATAAATGGCCAGATGCGACGGGGTGCAGCATTCTTAAAACCTTTTCGATAGAGCGTATACAACAGGAAAGCACTTATCAGGCTTGTCAGCATGTAGGACAAAGAAAGCGCTGAAACGCTGAGTGCCTCGTTTTTGGTCAAAAAATAGCAGAAAATGGTATTTAGCAGCAGCGACAAGATGCCGTTATACAGGGCAATGTGCGTGATTCGTCTGGCATAGAAGGCATGATTAGTGATAAAGACGACACTTTGGGCAACCATGGCGATACAATACCAGCGCAGAATGGCAGCAGTTGCAACCACTGCCTGTTCCGAGTAATGGCTGCTCCATTGAAAGATCGCCCGTATGGTGTCTGCCTGCATCACCAGGAAAATCGCTGCTGCCGGGAAAATCAGGAACAAGGCCGAACGCAGGCTCTGTGTATAAATGGTTCTGGCTTGCTTTTGGCTTTTGGAGGCGCAGGCGGCTGCCAGTGATGGCAGCATCACGTTGCCGATCGCTACGACAATGACACCATACGGCAGCTGCCAGGTTGTCGTTGCCTGTCTGAGCGCCGTTGCTGCACCGTCAAACTGAGTGGCAAAGCGAGTCAGAATAATGGAATTCAGCTGGATGATTGATCCGGATATCAACGTGGGAATGGCCAGTCGAAGTAATTTCCGAAAGCCGGAATCATGTATATCCAACGAGAAAACGTACTGTCTGAATTCTTTTCTCGCCAGAAAAAACTGGATCAGAAAAAAGACAAGCGCTGAAATCATTACGCCAAAAGCCACCCGGATAGGGCCGTTTACAGTCGCCTGCCCGAGAATCACCATCGACAATACAACACAGGTGTTATAAATCGATGGTCCAAATGACGTTGATCCGAATTTTTTATATGCGTTGAGTATACCGATGCACAAAGCGGCAAGCATCATGAAAAAGACTTGCGGGAATAGTGCGCGTGTCACCCGTATCGCTAAGGCGATTGTCTGGGGATTTTTGCCGACATTGTACGTTTTAATCAGCAGAGGTGCCAGCAGCTCACCCAGAACGACCGCCAGAACCATCACCACAGCAGCAGTGTTGATGAAAATGCTGATGCTCCGCCATCCGGCTTTTTCTCGCTTGCGTTCAATGGCGCGAGCTAACGTCGGGGTGATTGCAGCTTGAATTGCGCCGCCAACCAGCAATTGATAAAACAGATCAGGAATCTGAAAACCGATAATAAAGGCATCAGATTCGACACCCAGTCCGCCAAATATCGGCACAATCAGGATTTCACGCAGCTGACCTGTCAGTTTACTGAGCAACAGTCCGATCATCATCAGGACTGTTGCGGTTGATCGGGTCATCCGTTTCTTCTCATCAGGCGGAGTGATGGTTACCGGGCGTATCATGTCAGATGGCTGACTCATTCATCACCCTCCTGATCAGTCGATAAGCATTTAAAGCTGCCAGCGTTCGTATCCGTTCACGGTTGCCAACAAGCTTCAGTGATTCAGTCTGTGTATGGCCGTGTCCGGCTACAGCGAGAAAGACAGTCCCGACCGGTTTTTCAACTGTTCCGCCATCTGGTCCGGCGATACCGGTAACAGCGACTGCCCAGTCCGATTTAAAGAGTTTAAGACATCCTGACGCCATTGCGACAGCACACTTTTCGCTCACCGCTCCGTCTCGTTCAAAGATTCCACTGTCGACACCCAGGACATCTCTTTTGATTGCATTCTGATAAGCAACCAAACCGCCTGCAAAAACATGTGAGGCATTCGGATAATCTGTCAGTTGCTTGGCTATCAGACCACCCGTGCAGGACTCCGCAAAACTGATCGTCTGACCTGCCGCGGACAGCAGGTCACGAACCACTTCCGGCAACGTGCGTCGGCCGATTTCATAAATGTAAGGACCAGCACGCTTCTTGATCTCTTCAAGAAGCGGTTGAATCAGATCTTCATCTTCCGTGTTGCTCAACGACTGTGTGATCCGAAATATGACCTCACCGGTTGAGGCATACGGAGCCAGGGTCGGATTCTGTTGCTGATCGATCAGATCGCGCAATAACGTTTCTGCCGCTGATTCACCAATGCCGGCCATTCTGACGAAGACATGCTTCAGCCGACTTGTGATCTGGCCGGTCAGCCAGGGTAAGACGAAGTCATGGAACATCGGCTGCATTTCAGCCGGTGGACCGGGCAGCAATACGAAATGACAGTCATCTTTCATTGTTTTCATGCTGATGATGCAGCCCGGTGCTGTTCCGTGATGATTTGGCAACGGCTGGCACGTTTCCGGTAATAATGCCTGCTTCCAATTATTTTCTGTTATATGTGTACGGTTCATTTTCGCAAAATAGGCTGCTATTGCGTCTTTGCTCGGCTGATGAAGCTGCAGCGGTACACCGGCGACTTCGGCCGTACAAGCCATGGTGATATCGTCCTGAGTGGGTCCAAGTCCGCCGGTCAGAAAGATGTAATCGGATCGGCTGACGGCTGTCCGCAGCACTTGCTTTAAACGATCCGGATTGTCGCCGACGACCGTCTGATAATAAACATAGACACCGGCGAGACTTAATTGACCGGATAGCCAGGCTGCGTTCGTATTGACAATCTGTCCGAGCAGCAGTTCAGTACCAACGCAGATGATTTCAGCTTTCGCGCTCTTCGTCCCCTTCATCATTCTCTTCTCCTGTCCTGTCTGATTCTTCAGTCATTCGATTATCACTGTTGAAAGACTCCAGCTGGTTATTGACCTGCCGCGCATGATACAGACATCTCTCTAATTCTTTGAGCGTCCGCGTCAGACGGCCGTGTGTCTGGTTTAGACTGGATTCATAGTGTCTAAAATCGATTTGCAGCTGAGTCAGTGTCTGGGCAATCTCAAGTGAACGCTGTTCCATGCTCTGCAATCTGAAAACAGCCTGAAGCCCTGCAAGAATAGATGCCATCGAAGTTGGCCCGGCCAGTAAAACACGGTACTGGCGATAGAGATCGCCGGCCAGTGAACCATCACGCATGACCTCTGCAAACAGCGTTTCTCCAGGCAGATACAAAATCGCGAAATCAGTTGTTTGAGGCGGCAGTATGTATCGTTCAGATATTTTTTTGGCTTCCTGTCGCAACCGGCCGGTCAGCTCCTTTAAAAAGACGGCCGCTGCCGCGTCATCATCTGCTTCGCGCGCAGACAAAAGTCGATTGAGATAATCCAGCGGAAACTTGGCATCGATCGGCAGCCAGACAGTTGACCCGTCAGCGGGATTTTCTGACAAACGAATTGCGGCATCGACCGCTTCCCGTGAACCAGAACGCAGTACTGCCTGCATCTGATACTGTGTCGGAGAAAGCATGTCTGCCAGCAGCTGCTCAAGCTGCAATTCGCCGATAACACCTCGGCCGCGTATGGATCCCAGCGCCTGTTTCAGTGAACGAACATCACCGGAAACAGCTTGCATTTCCCGCAAGTGACCGGCAATCTGGTTCATCTGCACCTGAACCGATGTCCGGATACCATCCAGCAATTGTTGGTTTCCTCTGCTGGCTTCCTGCAGCTGATTCAGAAACATCGCATTGATGTCCCGTTGATCGCGGTTTGATTCCATAATCCGCTGTGCAGCTGTTTGTTGAATCCGTTCATTATCCTGGTTAAGCTGAGTCAGCATCTGACGAAGGTTGTTATCCTGCTCTCTTTTATACGACAGGCTGCGCTGAAGCCGAATAATCAGAATAATCAGGACTGCGATCAGGACAACGAATATGACGGATAGCATAAAAACCAGGCTGTCCGAACTGATTGAAGGCCACACTGTTTCTAAAGAAACTGCCACGTCATACCTCACCGGTCAATTTTTCGATACGCAGAAATGCATCAAGCGTATTCTGCAGCAACATGGCAATAGTCATCGGTCCAACTCCGCCGGGAACAGGTGTAATGGCACCGGCAACAGTTGAAACCGATTCAAAATCAACATCACCTGCCAGTTTTCCATCGCTGCAGCGGTTGACACCAACATCGATGACTGTCGCACCGGGTTTGATAAAGTCAGCTGTAATCATGCGGGCTCTTCCAACAGCAGCGATCAGAATGTCAGCTTGGCGACAGAGTTCAGGCAAATTTTGCGTTCTGGAATGGGCTGTTGTGACGGTCGCGTTTTCACGAAGCATCAACTGGGCCATCGGCTTACCGACAATGTTACTTCTGCCGACAATGACACAGTGTTGACCGGCAATCGGAATTTTATAGGCTTTCAACATTGCCAGAACACCCAACGGTGTACAGGGCACAGGTGCTTCTCTTCCCAAAAACAGCAGTCCTGCATTGAGCGGATGAAAACCATCTACATCTTTTTCGGGTTTGATTGCTGCTGTTGCCGTAAAAGCGTCAAACTGATCCGGCAAGGGTAATTGACAGAGTATGCCGTGGATGGATTCATCCCTATTCAGCTGTTCAATCAAGGCCATCAGCTCCAGCTGAGAACTATCACGTGACAGCCGATGAACGGACGACCTGATTCCAGCTGCCTGGCAGGCTTTCTCCTTATTGTTGACATAGACGGTCGATGCCGGATCCTCACCCACCTGAATGACCGCAAGTCCGGGTCGCTTATGTGTCTTCAAGTGATACGCTTCAACAGCCCTGGCGGTTTTTTCCCGCAATGTCTGTGCCAGTTCTTTGCCTCTGATGATGGTGCTCATATGTGTTCCTCTTTCTGTACGTTCGCCAGCCACAGCTGACTCTATTTGACTGTCAGGTTTCGGTTCAATGATTATCTTCTGCG
Organism: Clostridiaceae bacterium; assembly: GCA_012729935.1. Taxonomy (GTDB): domain Bacteria; phylum Bacillota; class Clostridia; order Saccharofermentanales; family UBA5734; genus JAAYBY01. The sequence continues at coordinate 15,432 of JAAYBY010000107.1, forward strand.
TTTCATTATATTGGTGTCCGGGATCAGGGCGTCCGGTCCGCGCCCGATCAGATCCGTTCGTCCTGCGGTTTGTAAAGCTTGAATGACCAACGGGCGATTCTTATTCAGAGTAGGCTGTAACAATGCCCGCTGCAGCCTTTTTTCTCTTTCATCTGGTATATGAACCGGGTTAAGTGTGAATGGATCAAGTCCGGTGTAATACATGGCTGTCGACAGTGTTCCCGGCGTCGGATAAAAATCCTGAACCTGTTCCGGTACACGTTTTTCCCGCTTGAGAAAAAGGGCTAGTTCGATTGCATCATCCAGTGTGCTGCCTGGATGTCCTGAAATCAGATACGGAACCAGAAACTGGCGGCGCTTCAGTCGTTCATTGGTCAAACGGTAACGTTCAGAGAAATGGTTATAGGTTTCAACGCCAGGTTTTCCCATTGCCTTCAGGACGGATGGGCTGATATGCTCTGGGGCAATCTTCAGCTGGCCGCTGATGTGATACCTGCATAACGTTTCCAGATATCTTTCTGCCTGAGGATCAGCCATAAAAATATCGTATCGAATACCCGAACTGATAAATACTTTGCGGATTCCGGGCAGGGCTCGAATCTGGTCCAGAAGTTTGAAATATGCCTGGTGGTCAACTGACAGCTGTTTGCAGGGTGAAGGATGCAGGCAGGCACGTTCATGGCAGACCGCTCCGTTTGACTGCTTCTCACAGGCAGGTGCGTGAAAATTAGCCGTAGGTCCGCCAACATCTGTTATGATGCCCTTAAAATCAGGCATCTGGCTGATGCGTTCCGCTTCAGCCAAAATCGACTGATCACTCCGTGCGCGGACGATGCGTCCCATATGATGACCGATGGCACAAAAGCTGCATCCGCCATAACAGCCCCGATGGGCTGTTATGCTGAAACGCACGGTCTCAATCGCCGGCACGCCGCCCTTTTTTGCATAAACCGGGTGTTCAGATCGTTCATAGGGCAACCCATAGACGTGATCCAGGTCACTGGTTGTCAGATAAGGGCGAACAGGATTCTGCACCACATATCGATCCCGGTGAGCCTGGATAAAGGTCAGTGCGGATGCCGGATCCTGATAGCGTTCAAGCATGCGCGAAGTGACCGCATAAGCAACACGGTTCGTACGCAACTGGTCAGCAGAGGGTAAAAGAATCAGATGTCCGCTGCGCGGCAAATCTACCGGTTTGCTCAGTTCTTCGGGATCAGCCTCGAAAAAACGCTCTGTTACGCGACCAATAAAATCAGCCATTTGACGCGGCATCTGTTCCTGATGAACCAGTACAGCGGTTCCCTTGACCGCTACAAGTCGTTTAACCGGTATACCGCGGGCAAGAAATCCGGCAATTTCCAGAAGGGTGTTTTCGCCTTCACCGTATATCAGAATGTCAGCTGTACTGTCCTGCAATATGCTGTTGCGCACAGAATTCGACCAGTAGTCATAATGAGCAAAACGCCGCAGACCTGCTTCGACACCGCCAATAATCAGCGGAATCGAACCGAATTGCTCGCGCACCATCTGCCCATAGCGAATCAGTGCGCGATCCGGCCGAAATCCACTTATCCCGCCAGGACTATACACGTCAGTCGAGCGTTTTCGTTTTGCCGCGGTATAGTGATTGACCATCGAATCGACGACACCCGATGAAGCCAGAACACCAAGTTTCGGTCGGCCCATCAACTGAAGACTCTGCGGGTCGTTTACATCAGGCTGGGCGATGATGCCGACCCGATAGCCGGCATCTACAAGCAAACGCGTCAAAATGGCACAGCCGAACGACGGATGATCAATGTAGGCATCGCCGCTGATGAAAAGAAAATCAAGTTCATCCCATCCATAGGCAATCATTTCCGAACGGTTGATCGGCAAGTGTGCCATGCTCAGTTTTTCTCCCCTGTTTTCAAAGATTCATACTGAGTCTGTGTGATGAGCAGCTTGCGCGGTTTGCTGCCTTCAAAGGGTCCAATGTACCCCTGATCATGCAGTGCATCAATCAGGCGGGCAGCCCGGGGGTAGCCAACGTTCAGGCGGCGTTGCAGCAAAGAAACGGATGCGTATCCGGTTTGAACAACAATCTCCAGCGCCTGGGGCACCAGTTCGTCCTGAATATCTTCTTTTGTTTTGCCCGTTTGTGACGACTGCGCCGTCATGATCGCATCTGAAACTGTCGAATCATAATCAGCTGCGTGCTGGTTTTTGATGTAATTGAGAACCTGTTCGACTTCCGAATCTGTGACAAAAGCACCTTGTCCGCGAACCGGCTTGGTTGCACTTTGTGGATAATACAGCAAATCACCTTTTCCCAGAAGTTTTTCAGCTCCACCCATGTCCAGAATCGTTCTCGAGTCGACCTGGGATGCGACAGCAAACGCAATACGCGACGGAATATTGGCTTTGATGACACCGGTGATGACATCAACGGAAGGGCGCTGAGTGGCAATGATTAAATGAATTCCGGCGGCGCGTGCCATCGCTGTCAGCCGGGCGATTGAATCCTCCACCTCTGTCGGGGAGGTTGCCATCAGATCAGACAACTCATCAATGACCAGCAGAATCAGAGGCAAATGTTCATAGACATCTGCGTCTGTTTGATTGTTCTCGTCCTCTTCTGGCTGTCTGCTGCTTTTACTGGCAACTGACGAGGCACGGTAGGAATTAAAATCCCGGACAGATTTCTCAGCAAACAGGCCATAACGCCTGACCATTTCCTGCACAGCCCAGTTCAGCGTGTTAGCTGCCTTCTTCGGATCTGTCACAACAGGAGCCAGCAGATGTGGTATACCGTTATAGACACTTAACTCAACGACCTTCGGATCTATCATCAGCATTTTCACGTTATCTGGAGAGGACCGAAAAAGGATGCTCATCAGAATAGCGTTGATGCAGACCGATTTACCGGAACCAGTGGCACCGGCGATTAGAAGATGAGGCATTTTGGCGATATCACACAGAATCGGGCTGCCCTGAATGTCCCGGCCAAGTGCCGCTGCCAAAGGTGATGTGCTGCTCTGAAATTCCGGCGATTCCAAGAGACTTCGCAGCAATACCGGTTGGGTTTCCTTGTTGGGAATTTCAATGCCGATTGCAGATTTTCCGGGAATGGGTGCTTCAATCCGGACACCAAGTGCAGCCAGACTTAATGCGATGTCATCAGAAAGACTGACAATTCGGCTGACCTTGACGCCCGGTCCGGGGCTTAGTTCAAATCGGGTAATCGTCGGTCCGGTTGTCACATGAACAACATGTGCCTGAATGCCAAAACTTTCAAGTGTCTGTTCGAGCTTGAGTCCCAGCGCTTTAACAGACGAGTTCCGGTTTGGTCCACTCTGTGGGATTTCGTGCCGCAGCAGTCTCAGCGGCGGAGCCTGATAGGGTAAATCGAGACTTAACTGGGTGCCGGGTGCAGCAGGTATTCTTTTTGCAGAATGCTCCGTATCTGAAATCGGCTCCGTTCGATCGGTCCAGTGTTCACGACTGCCGGAAACCGGATCCTCATGTTTTGCAACTGTGTCTGCCGGAGCGGAGACCCGATGAACACCGGCTGGCAGAACGACATGATCATCAGTTCCATCCCGGGGAGATGAAACGGTTACATTAAAAGGTGACGTCTGACTCAGTGACCGTATTGCCTGTTCGCCCGTCTGTTCAACATGTTTCGCCGTATTTTTCTCCTGACCCGCATCAAGAAACGGCGGCACTGATAATTCCGCTTCGCTCAGCGTCGGCAATTCATCAACATAATTGGGTTGAAACAGCTTTTTCAGGCTTTCGAGAAGTGTCGGCCGATGTTCGTTTAAAGGATGATCCTGACTCGCCTGACTGCCCTCGGAATGACCAGACTCTTTATCTGACGGCTCGGTTTTCAGCTGCAGATCAAAGCTTTTGGGATCCACCGTATCTTGTGCCGTGCGCATTTCTGTTACACGATCCCGAACAGCCTGATCCATCTTTTGACCGGTTGTTTTGATCGCGTCCGCTGTATGACCGAACAGTCGTGATGGTGAAACATTAAACAACAGGATCATTAAGGAAATAATCAGCGCGATCGTCAAAATGATCGAGCCGACGGTTCCCGCAACGGCATGGAAACCAAGTGCTGCGCCTCCCCCGAGCAGACCGCCGCTAAACGTGCGCTGTCCGCTTTCAACGATTTGCGGATCCTGTCCACTCTGCCAGAGAAGCCGGATCGCCTGCCAGGCCGGCCGTGGTTGATCGATTGTTTTTAATCGGATCGCATTAAGATCTGTTGACAACAGATGGAAAAGTGCCGCAACTGAAATAAACAGGATGACGACCGCAGTAAAGCGGCGATGCGTGAGAATTGAATTCTTTTCCAGCAGATAATCGATAGCCATATAGAGTGCAAGGACCGGAAGCGCATATGAGACGGCGCCGAAAAGACCAAAACCGCCTGACTGAACAACCATGCCCAGCCAGCCACTGCGGGCAGGCGGCAGATAAAAAGCCACGCCCAGGATAACAGCGATTGCCAGAAAAATAACACCATTAATTTCACGTCTTTTGTCAACTGATTTTTTTCTTGCCATGGTCGCTCTCCTTATGACCGGATCAGTGTCGGATCCTGATCAATCCTGCGACAGGCCGTTAACAGAGCTGCCAGCGTTTTTGCATCGCCAATCTGATCCAAATCAATCATTGCGAGCAGTTCGTCAAGCGGCACCCATTCGCAGGTCAGAAATTCACCTTGATCCAAGTGAGCCTTGCCGGCTGTCAGGTCAGTCGCCAGATATAGATGCAGCGTCTCACTGCAATATCCAGGTGATGGATTGAGGGTTGCAAGTTTTTGGTAACAGCGCGCAGTGAGTCCGGTCTCTTCTGACAGTTCTCGCCTGGCGCAATCGAGCGGATCTTCGCCAGGCTCCAGCTTACCGGCAGGTATTTCCAGCATAACGCGATCCAGCGCTTTGCGGTACTGCCGAACCATGGCAACTCGTCTGTCCGCGTCAATCGCAAGGACACAGGCACCACCGCTGTGGCGAACGATCTCACGTTCTGACACCTGGCCGTCCGGTAATGTCACAGCATGAACTTCCACAGTAAATACCCGGCCGGCAAATGGCTTGTCGATCATCAGGCTTGATTCCTCAAACAAAACGTTCACCCTTTCTCAGAGCGATTCCGATACATCGCCGAGTCTTATTTTCGTGATCTGGGCAACAGCGAGCTTATCACATCTGTTATTGAACGGATGATCAGCATGCCCTTTTACCTTGATCCATTCAATAGTATGCTGCTGGGAAACAGCAAGCAGTTCCTGCCATAAATCCATATTGCTGACAGGATCTTTCGCTGCGTTTCGCCAGCCGTTGCGCTGCCAGTTCTCTATCCATCCCTGGTTAAAAGCAGATATCAGATAAGCGCTGTCACTGTACAGCTTAACATGACAGGGTCTCCTCAGTTGTTTCAGCGCTTCGATCGCAGCAGTCATTTCCATCCGGTTATTGGTTGTAGAAAGTGCATGTCCGGCGATCTCCTTTTCCACTCCCTGTGCGACTAGAATGGCAGCCCAGCCACCGGGTCCCGGGTTACCCGAACAGGCACCGTCTGTATAAATCTGAACCGGTTCAGCCATGCTTTTTCCCCATCTGTCTTGAACGATCAGCGGCAGCCGATACTGCACGGATCAGTGCTGAGCGGAGTCCGTCTGACTCAAGGCTGTCCACAGCCCGGATCGTCGTTCCTCCGGGTGAACAAACCTGATCTTTCAGTACCGCTGGATGAGTCTGCGTGTCAAGGACCATCTTGGCCGCTCCATAGACCGTCATCGCGGCCATTTCCAATGCCATGTCACGGGGTAGTCCTTCGAGGACGCCACCATCAGCCAGCGCTTCGATAACCAGCATGATATACGCGGGACCGCTGCCGGAAAGCCCGGTAACTGCATCCATTGATGACTCGTTGACAGTAAACACACGGCCGCAGGCTGACAGCAAATTGAGCGTGTCTTGTCGTTGAGCTTCGCTGGTCTGGTCAAAGCAGACAGCACTGACGGCCGCTCCCACCTTAGCCGGCGTGTTGGGCATGATCCGGGCAAGTGCAGGTTTATCACCTGCCCAGCCGCGCAAGTCAGAAAGCGTGATTCCTGCTGCTATGGAAAGTACGATCTGAGTCGTTAAAACGGGTCGGATGGTTTCCAGCACATTCGCAACAACCGCCGGTTTGACAGCGATCAGGATCAGATCACCTTGAGACGCTGCCTGTTCTGCCGACTGGCTGATATGGGCTCCGTATTGTTCAGCGATTGCCGTAACTTTGGCTTTATCTGAATCATAAAGCCACACATTGTCCGGCTCGATCGCCTGATTCTGGATCATACCCTGGATCAGAGCCTGACCCATCTGACCGGTTCCGATAACAGAAAGAACCATCTGTACAACCTCCAAAATGGTTACGCACAGCATTAATTGCTGATTTGTTCTATGATTGATACCAGTCAAATGATATCATTTGACATCCTGACATGCAAACAATTCGACCACAACATTGTTGACAGAGAATGGGTCAAATGATATGATTTGATTCGGTCTTAGGGGAGTGGCTCAACGGTAGAGCAACGGTCTCCAAAACCGTCGGTTGCGTGTTCGAATCGCGTCTCCCCTGCCAATAAAAGTCTTGATGTTAAAACATCAGGACTTTTTTAAACCCATCTGTTAAGTTAAACTCTGCTATAAATTGACCGTAGACTTCACACGCCAAGACACGTTTTATCAAGTTTGGATAAGCACAGTCTTTTACCTGCATATTTTGTTATTCCAGCTGAATGGTCGTCTGAAACGCTTGTCTTTCTTCGCCATTCATTCTTCTGTCATTTGTTCCCTTATTTCCTTTACGTTATAATGAGTTTTGTTCATCATCCGCGGGAGGAGTATTGAGATTCATGCTAACAATTGATGACCAGCGGCACCGATTATCCCAACGGGAGTTGTCTTTATTTTTTCTTCCGCTGGCGATGACATCTTTTGTTATCATCATCACGCATTCATTATTTAATGCGGGTCTGGCACGACTGCCGTCTCCGGAAATCATGATTGCCGCTTTTGCCGTCGCTAAAAGCCTGATGCATATTTTTCAGAGCCCGACCATGATGTTTCGTCAGACCATCACCTCGCTGGTCGATCATCGACGTAACTTCCGCCGCACGATCATCTTTCTCTTATCCATCCTGATAGGGGTTGTACTGCTTCTCATTCTGATCTCCTATACCGGTATCTCACGCTATCTCTTTGAACATGTTATGGGTCTTCGCGGACAGACACTGGATGAAGCGGTCCGCATGCTGCGTGTTCTCGCCATTTTCCCGGCTCTTGTCTCAATCCGGGATTTCTATGCTGCCTTTTCGATCAAATTTCGTACCACGCCGTTGATAACGCTGGCCTCTGTCATCCGTATCATCTACGTGTTTATTTTTATCAATCTGATCGATAGGATTACGTACATAGCCCCGGCGTATCTTGCAGCTTTGATGTTTCTTGGTGCGGTCACGACTGAAGCCATTGCGATGGCGATCGGCACCCGAATTCTGAACAAAAGCATCACTCGTTCACTCGATACTCTCGACCGGGAAAACCCGGATATCATTCCGACAAAACTAACCTACATCAATATTGTCATGTTTTTCATGCCGCTTATCGCCACCACTCTGATCCATACGACATTGATCCCGATCGTCAATGCCGGTTTGGCAAGGACCCACCAGCCCGATCTCGCACTTTCGGTCTTTTCGGTTGCCTGGAATCTTGGTGCGATCTTCCACAGCCCGTTCGGAGCATTTCATCAGGTAACACTCAACTACATGGACGATGCCAACGACCCGCGGCGCAAAAGCGTCATCCGCTTCGCCCTGATCACTTCTCTAGCATCCTCAGCAATGCTGGCAATCGTCGCATTCACCAATATCGGCTATTTCATACTTCGCCAGTGGATCGGTGCCAGTCACGAAATCAGCGTTCTTTCTGCCACTGTCCTCAAATTGATGACGATACTGCCTCCTTTGATCGTTGCGCGCGAATATTACTGGGGCATTTTGATGAAAAAGCGAACCACACGGTTTATCTGGATCGGCAAGGCTGTCAACCTGACCACCCTGATCTCAACGATCACCATCATGACATTGATCGGGCCGGCCAATGCGGCGATTGTTGGTGTCATCGGCATGATCGCCTGTGAACTGGCAGAATTCCTGTATCTCTTCTTCGTCAGTAAGCGACCCCCAAAAATACCGGTGTCATTCACATCGATGTGATTGATCGTGGCAGACACGTATTGCAAATTCCGGTATAAGTTATCTGTGTGATATAATCATGAAATTATGAATGAGGTGTGGTGGCGTCCGGATGTCAAAGGAAACAAGATTTGCATTGAAGCATACAGTCCCGGTTCTGGTCGGGTACTTGTTTCTCGGTATCGCGTTCGGACTGATGCTGCAAAACGCCGGATATCATTTTCTCTGGGCATTACTCATCAGTACGGTCGTCTACGCCGGATCGATGCAGTTCGTCCTGTTGTCCATGCTGATTGCCGGCGTTGATCCGGCAACAGCTGCAGCCATGACCCTCAGTGTAAACAGCCGGCACTTTTTTTATGGTCTGTCCTGTATCGACATCTTTCGCAACATGGGAAAACGGGCCGGGTATATGATTTTTTCCCTCACCGATGAAACGTTCGCGCTTCTGGCAACTGTTAAGATTCCCGATCAACTTGATCGAAAAAAGACGATCTTCCGGATCGCCCTTTTCAATCACCTCTATTGGATCCTGGGTTCTGTGACCGGTGCCATCGGCGGTGATGTCCTGACACTCAACTTGACCGGCATCGATTTTGCCATGACAGCGCTCTTTGTCGTTCTCTTTATGGAACAGATCATCTCCGCACCGGGTAAACGAAGGATTCCTGCTGTGATCGGCCTTGGCAGCGGTATCGTCATGCTTATCCTGCTGGGTCCCGATCGTTTCATTCTGCCTTCGCTGGTGCTGGCTGTCGGACTGTTGATTGTGACGCGGCCTGTCATCCAGAAAACCAGAAAGGAACCGGCTGCCCGATGAGAACATTAACCAGCAGCGAATCTCTGATTATCATTATGGTCGTCGCAGCGATGACTTTTTTCATTCGCTTGCTTCCATTTTTAATCGCCGGAAAAATGAATCGGTCGGCCGCCATCTGGCAGTCCATCAGTCTCATGCTGCCAACGGCCATTTTAGGGGTTTTGCTGATTTACGCCATCCGGACAATCGAGTTTGCAAATTTACATGGATTTATGCCGCAAATTCTCGGCGTTGCCATAGTGATGCTGCTCCATCGCTGGAAGCGCAATACACTCATCAGCATCGGTGTCGGCACGATTTGCTATATGTTGATGGTGCAGTTCATCTGGCCGGCCTGATCAACCCTGCAGTTGAACCGGCTTCGTCAATTTCAGGACGCGTTCTGCAGCGTCATACCAGCCGGTCGGCCGGTAATGGTCTGAATGCATAAAACAGCGGACTGTTATCTGGTCATCACCGTCCGTGAACTGAATCAACCGGCTCATGGGGATACCGTATTTGAGATGATTGACATGATAGCGGGTCAAAGAGGATGCGTTAACAAAATGGGTTCCCCAGCGCGTTTCTATATGCGATTTGCCGCCGGCTGAGTCGTCCGGATTGGTATGGGTATGACCGCCGATCCATAGATCGACCGATCCCGGATGATTCTCAAGATACTGCTCAAAAGACCGGGCATCCGGCCGGCTGCCAACCCAGTACAGGTACGAAGCACCTTCCGGTGTTCCCCTATCTTTGTAGCCATGGTATTTTCCTGTCCAATGGCCATCCTCGTCCTTTTCCATGCCTTCCCAGGCGCCTGAAGCGACCGTTGTATCCTTCAGCATATAATGGTGGATACTGATGATGATTTTGTCGGCATTGGACTCGACCTGCTGCCTCCACCAGTCAAACGTTACCTGGCTGACGACACCTCCAGGATTCCCCCCCAGATCGCCCCGGCCGATCGTCTGTGTCGGTTCGTTGATATCACTCATCATCAGAAAAAGGATGTTGCCGACCTGAAAAGAATATCGTTCCCAGGTACCAGTAACCGGATAAGGTCTGCGCTCAGTGTCCACGCCGGAAAAGGACGTGTTTTGTCCCATCGGATCGATCCATTTGCGAAACCACCAGGCCGGTTCTTCTTTGAGACCGCTGCGGTCGTGGTTGCCGCAGATACTGTAGATCGAATGTCGATCATGCTGTTTTAAGACAGATAGCTGCCGGACTATTTCTTCGCCCTCTTCATCAGTCGGCAGCCCCTGAGCTCCTGAAAGATCTCCGAGATTAATCGCCAGATCCCAGTCAAATGGCTGTTGCCATATCGATGTCTCTTCCGACTGAATCAGGGCATCTGCCAGACTTAATCGACCGTGCACGAGATCAGAGCCGACATGTGCATCCCCAAAGGCCCAAACGTTAAGTTTTTGCTTCACCATTATCACCTCATCAGAGAATGGGTTCCTCTATCTCATTCAGACGATAACCAACAGCAGCGACCGCTTCTGTCTCCACCTTGCCGTCCATATGATCGAGAACAAACTGGACGCACATCGCGCTTCCGACCGGCAGTGCGTCTTCATCGACATCAAAATAACCGTTATGCGGCGATACTGTAATGCCACGCGCTTCATTTCGCACGCCAATCCTGAAGAAAATGCCGGGTTTTTTCGTCAGGTAATGAGAAAAATCCTCGGATCCCATTTTCATCGCCATCGGTTCAACACGATCACTGCCCAAAAGTTTGATCGCTGACTGCGTCCAGCTTTCAGAAAGCTTGCGGTCATTGTAGACCGGAAGACATTTCAGATTGGACTGCAGTTGCACCTGACCGCCTATTTCACTGGCCGTGTTATTGGCAATCGATGTGATCCGATCCAGAAGATAGGTGTCATGTTCGGCTTCATACGATCGGATAGTCCCGAGCAGTTCAGCCGACTCAGCGATGATATTCTGGGTCTGGCCGCCACTGATTTTGTTAAAGGAACACACGAAACGGGCCAAAGGATCCATTTCGCGGGCGACCATCAGCTGAACAGATCCATAAATTCTGAATGCCATGGCAATGGCATCGATTCCTTTTTGCGGCTGTGTTGCATGAGCAGGCTTACCGCTCAGCTGGATTTTCACTGTACGACTGGCGGGCATTGAGTAGCCGGGACAGACACCGACTTTTCCGCTGTCCAGTGCCAGTTCAACATGCTGCCCGATGATTATATCAATATCATCCATCACTCCATCACGCACCATCAGTTCAGCCCCCGATTGATAGCCTTCCTCACTCGGCTGAAAGAGCAGCTTGATTCGGCATGATATCTGATCTTTCATCGCCTGAAGGGCTTTGGCTGTGCCGAGCAGCATAGCTGTGTGGGCGTCGTGGCCGCAGGCGTGCATTTTACCGGGTACTTTTGACTGATAGTCAGATTCGCGTCTTTCTTCAAGCGGCAAAGCGTCCATATCAGCCCGAATCCCAATCGTGAAATGGTCTTTTTCAGGATTGATGGTTGCGACGACACTGCTCTTGCCGAATTTCTCCGTATAGCTGATGCCCAGTTTGTCCAGCTCACGTTTGACGAGCGCAATGGTTCGCGGCAAGTCAAATGCCAGCTCCGGATATTGATGGAGTTCTCTGCGAAGCGCGATGATGGTTCCCTTGTCAATGTCCTTTTCCGAAAATTTCATACAGTATCCCTCTCTTGTTCATATTGATCTTGATTAGATGATCGGTTTAAGATCCGCTATAAATTTAAGTGGTTCGTCCAGCGGCTGTGCCTTCAGGCTGTCCTGATGTATCAGTTGAAGAACGATATCCTCTGTCATCGGTTGATTTTTGAAGACCCGAATCCGTTCAGTCAAATCCTGATTGAAGATGTTAAAGGCAAACAAGTGATCGGACTGGATCATCAGTCCGAGGCCATCCGGATCTCTTAAGGTCAGTTTTCTGATTTGCCGGAAGACACCTGGTTCAGCATCTGCACGACATAAGTGGCGCAGAGCAGCTTCGTAATGGTCACTGCAGGGCTTAACAGGTATCAGACGACTGATTGAACGCTCAGGACCCAGGCCAAACCACGAAACCTGTTGCAGCGATCGCGCCGGATTCAGGCAAAAGCTGAAACAGGGCGGCGGCAGAATGCCGGTTCTGAGCGGCGTCAGACTGGCAAACAGACGAAGTGCGCCTTGTGCACTTATTTCATATCGCACATTCATCGCGTAATATGGCTCTACCCCGGCAGCCCCGATATGTGTCGTCATTTCAATGACCGCATTTTTCCCGTCACAGCCATCCTCGACCGATATGACCTGTGTCATCAAACGGTCAAATCCCGCTTCACTCCAGCGAACCCAGTCCGGCTCATCAACAGGCTCCGGCTGGCGAATCAAGCTGCAGCGCAGTCCGGCCAGCGGCGGATGGCGCATCATATCACTGCCGGACAGGGTCAGCCGGCGTGGTGCGAGCCACTCTCGATCTCCTGTCCGCCAGCTTTCCAGGGTTGCATGAATCCTGTTAAAGACAAACCAGAACCGTGAACCGGATACAATCAGATGATGACGGTCGGACTCCAGCCTGAGCCGGCCACCCTGATGCTGGGTTCGCGGAATCGGTGAATCGGCAATCTGCAGCATGTGCTCCTGTATGGACAGTTCTTCATCAGGTTCATACCAGAAAAAATATTGGTTTGCGCTGACGGTCCAGCGGATCAGATAATCCGCGCCGTCTGAGAAATCAATATCCCCGTACCAGAGTTCAATCATCTGGCTGTGTCCTGGTTCAGCGACAACACCGTCCAGCGCACCCGCCAGAACCGGCTGTCCATTTCGAATTAATGACCAGTTAAATTTGAAACAATCTGCCTTTACCCGGCTCAAGCGATTTCTGATATTGAACGAACCAATGATCGGATTGATCGGTTCAATGACAATCGGTTCGATCTGTTTTGCCAGCGGCGGCAGGAGTTCCTGCGGTAACGCATGATCGAAAATACACCAAGGCTGCTCGTGTGCGTCTGGCAAACGGATCCAGCTGATGTCAGCCAATCTGGTAAGATCTTGAGACAATAGCCAGTTGTCGAGATGTCTGCCCAGATGGCTGAAATCAATCCCGTGAATCAACCGGCTTGTATCCAGTTTTCGAACCTGGTCCAGCAGACGGTCCGCCAGCAGAGCCATCATTGAATCACTGCGGTCGATGTCGAGGAACAAACCGCAGGACCACGCAATAATCGATGGATGATTGCGATCTCTTATGATCAGTCTGTTCAGGCGATCGAACATCCATTTTTCCGGTAGGGATTGTCTTTTTTTTGATAGTCCGCGAACCCATGACGGACTGGCTTGCAGCGGTGCATCCTCGATCACATAGAACCCGTAGATGTCACATAAATCGAGCATAATGGGATCCGGAGGTACATCGCAAAACCAGATCGCGTTCAAATGACTTCGCTTATAACGTTTCAGCTGCGTGATCAATTGCGGCAGATCGGCAGTCGGATCGACTTGACTGGCCAGAGACCAGCGAATCGCTTTCAGTCGAACCGGTCTCTGATTGACGCTGAGACATTCATCATGCCAGTCCAGTTGCCGGAAGCCAACAGCTTGCTGAAGGCAAATCTGATCGTGGCCATGCTGGTCATGAACAGAGACAAACAGATCATACAAGACCGGATCCTCATCACTCCAGGGTCTGATGTCCCTGATAAGCAGACTGGCACGCAGAACGCCTGCTGTCTGGACTGGTGCCGGATAGCGATCCGGTTCAACCGGCTTCATCACGACAGACCAGCCGGCTTCATAAATCGACTGATTCGCATCATACAAGGATGCATGCACGGTCGGCTGTTCCATGGCAATCCGGTAGGACAGCAGAACGGCAGAAAGATCGAGCCGCCAAGCCTGCTCCTGGTCAACCCATGTTGTCCGGACATGAAGATCATGGAGTGTCAAAGTTGGATGTGCTTCAAGATAGACGTCACGAATACAACCAAACCAGGGTTGATCGGGCTGTTGTTCCAGATAGCTTCCGACATGGTACGGATAGATGATCAAGAATATCTCATTGTCTCCGTCATGGAGCAGCAGCGTGATATCGAAATCAGCCGGAAGACCACTCCCCTGCCCGTATCCGGCAAGTTTCCCGTTGACAAAGACATGACAGGCTGATCGAACACCCTGAAGAACAATTCGCTTACGGCAGCGTCCCCATAAAACAGGCAGCTGACAGGTTTTTCGGTAAACGAAAACCGGTTGTTCATCGCAAATAATCGGCGGATTGACCGGAAAAGGAAACGTATCGTCAGCGGTCAGCTCCGGGCAGATGCATGATTCTTCCGGGACAGGCCGCTTCTCAAATCCGGAGCGGAAAGAAAGAATATTCTCGGGTAACTGCAATACACTGGGATACATCCGAAAATCCCAGTCGCCCCGCAAGGACAAAACGTGTGGTGACAGGTATCTCCTGTGATCTGCTAAAGCATGTTTACAGCTGACCGAATCAGGAAATGGAACAAACGACGCATGCGGTGGAAGCATCAGTCGCTCAAGTATGTCCGGATTGTTCCAGTCAGGACTTGTTCCACGGCCAGGATAAATCGCAACGTTCATATTGATGTCCCTCAGTCAGTTGCTTCAGTCTACCCCTATCCTACCATGAATCGAAGACAGGCATCAATTTAATTCATGGATAAATCGCAACACATTCATCTCCCATAGAAAAAACCGTAATGCTGAATTCAAATCAAGATTACGGTTCTTATATGGTCGGAGTGACAAGACTTGAACTTGCGACCTCTTGCACCCCAAGCACAACACACCATAAATATGTCATATCTATCGGGATTTATAAGGGTATATTAGGTATTATAGGATGTTCTAAATCTTAATGACACCCCTTATTTCCTGCTATATACTTACTATCTGCAATTTTAACTGCAATTCAACATTATTTGAAATAAGCAGATTGACATTTAAATATTGATCAGCTACAAATGTCGTTAAATTATACTGCACATATGATCAATTATTTTATATGAATGTGTTTGTCTCACATTTTGTGGAAAGATTACTTATAGTTGATCGGGCTGTAAATTTACAAAATATCTCATGGATTACAATTCCCACAGGGAGAGTAGCCCTGAGCAATAATTTCACTCTTGCTCTGAGTTGTCTCAAGTTTGTTTTTCTCGCTCATTTGCTTTACGCTTTTACAGTCTGGATAGTGAAATTTCTTAGTATTTGTATTCAGTATGTATTTTGTCCCTGAAGGACTATTAGTTGTTGATGTTGTCACCTTTGTTGTTTCTTTTATTGTCTCTTTCGTTTTACTTTCAGTTGGAGTAGTTAGATTGAATCCAGCTACCAATGTATTAGCATTTGCATTTCGTTCGACTGTATAAGTTACGCTCTTTCCATCACTTACGAATATGATGTCTCCTTGCATATCTGTTCGCATAACCTTTGCATCTGCATCACGCAGCCTACTCAGTGTGTTATCTGTCGGATGGCCATATGAGTTATTATTGCCTACCGAGATTACGGCAAATGTCGGCATTATCTCCCTTAAAAAAGGATACGTTGTTGAAGATTCGCTACCATGATGACCTACCTTTAGAACTGTGCTATCCAATTTAAAACCTTTATCCAGAATATCCTGTTCCTCTTCGCGTTCAGCATCACCAGCAAATAAAAAAGATATTTCGTCATGTATAACTTTTAATACGATTGAATTGTTGTTCGGATCATCACTTGTCCTAACTGGACCTAAAACCTGAACGCTTGCGCTGCCCAAAGAAAATGAATCGCCAACCTCGGGAACAATAATGCCTCGATTCTGTTTATTTAAATACTTCACAAAGCTATTAAAAGCTTTACTGTCATACGATGTCGTAGGCGCAAAGGCATATTCAACGGTGGCATAATTCAATGCACCCGCTAATCCACCAACATGATCTTCATGAGGGTGTGTATTTACAATATAGTTGAGGTGATCAACGCCCTGTTTCTTCAAGTAAGAATAAATAAGATCTGAATCCTCAGCATTCCCACCGTCGATAAGCATTGATTCGCCATCACAAAGGACTAAACTTGCATCTGCTTGTCCAACATCAATAAAGTGTACTTTCAAAATATCTGGAGTAATGATATCAGCCTGAATTGGTGCCCCTGTCTTATGAGTTGTTTGTGATACAGAATTGACCGTTGGCATTGAGGGTGACTCAATTGATTCCGATGTATTATCCGTTGATAAACTGGTTATTGCCAAAAGAGAAGCTCTACTGTCAGAATTATTTGAGAATATTCCTATAAACACTAAAAAAACTATAAAAGAAACAAAGCCCTTGACCCAACCATTCCAATTTGGTTTGTGTCGCCACATAAATAATAAACCAATTGGTGGGAGCATCATTAACATCAAAATAATGAACCAGGTCTTATTTTTAAATCTCACAATTTATCCCCAAATAAATTAAAATAGAATAATCAACTTTAAGGATCACAATTTCCGCAAGGACTAAATCCTCTCGCAATTATGTTTTCTCTGGTATCGAACACTTCTTCACGGTTTTCAGGACTTATTTTTGCGGCAGAACCACAACCAGGTTCATGAAATTTCATCGTATTTGTATTTAAAACGTAATCGAGTTTCGTCGGTTCGCTATTTGTAGTTTCTATTGTTGTTTGCTTCACAGTTGTTTCAATCGAAGTTGGCTTTTGAGTTGTAGTGGTAGCCTGAGTTGTGGTGGTAGCTTGAGTTGTAGTGGTAGCTTGAGTTGTGGTGGTAGCCTGAGTTGTAGTGGTAGCTTGAGTTGTGGTGGTAGCTTGAGTTGTGGTGGCAGCCTTCTTAGTTGTTGTAGTTTTAGTGTCGTCAATAGTTGATGTTGTGCCTTGTGTAGATGTATTAGGTATTCCACATGAGGTAAACACAGCCAAACTAACTATTAACATAAGAAAAACAATATAGAAAATTCTTTTCATATTACTATTTCCTTCTTTCTAATTTAAAATAATTAATAAGTACACACATATGAATTGTAATACAATATAAATTTATAAGCAAAAATGAGTTGAAGATCAACTAAATGTTCATTGGAGTTTTTTATCATGTCTGTTTTTTGTTTTATCGTGGTCAAAACATTAACCACTGTCGTCATCAATTCCTATAATCACCAGTATATAAATATATGGGAAAAAAATGAGTGGAATACTTTATTCGCATGACAGGGTGCAGACGGTCAGAGGCAATCAACCTCAAGTGGACAGATATAGCAGAACAGATACACATTAGAGAAACAAAGACAGATGATTCTGACCGTTATATTCCAATAGTTCAACCTGTTCAATCCATGTTAGACAGGCGCAGACTGACAAAAAATAGCGAATACGTGTTTGCCACTTCCAACGGAACACGCCTTGACGGTTCCAATCTGCTACGATGGATGAGAGAGAACACCAACTATACCGTCCATGATTTACGCCATACCTACATCACGCGTGGCGCACAGGCAGGGGTCAATCCAAAGGTTTTACAGACCTTGACAGGGCATAAAAGAATCGAAACACTTCTTAATATTTATACACACGTATCAGACCAAGACAGGACAGACGCTGCACAAAAAACTGCTATCTGCATCGCATCTGCAATTCCAAGCGAAAAACCATCACCTTGAGGAAATGTAAAAACCCCGGAACCTTACATTCACAGGGCTTTTCGTGGTCGGAGTGACAAGACTTGAACTTGCGACCTCTTGCACCCCAAGCAAGCACTCTAGCCACCTGAGCTACACCCCGACGCGCCTTATCATTTTAGACAGCGGTCCATCTTCTGTCAAGCAAAAGGGCGAAGAAAAACCGGTATCCGTGCTTTTCTTATAACGGATACCGGTCTGTTTGCTTAATTAGAAATGACGCTCGTTACGTCGGCCTGATGAGCCGTTGTCATCGCGTTCGCGTTGTACCGGTCGATTACGTTCAGGAGCATTGCTTCGTTCCTGACGCTCAGGACCGCTGTTTCGGTCATGACTGCGGGGATTGCGTCCACCACGTCGACGATCAACAGTAGGACGATCATTCGATCCTTCTGATCGTTGATCCTCGAATCCTTCCGGTTTTTGCTGGGTATCGCGAATTGACAGATTAATGCGTCCCTGACTGTCGATCTCCAGCACCTTGACTTTGACCGTATCGCCTTCCTTCACAACGTCTTCAACCCGTTCAACCCGTCTCCAGGCAAGTTTTGAAATATGGACCAGTCCTTCTTTACCGGGCAGGAATTCGACAAAGGCACCAAAATTCATCAGACGTGTGACAACGCCTTCGAATTCCTGGCCAACTGCCGGATCATGCGCGATACCTTCAATCATCTTTAAAGCTTTGTCCGCAGCCGCGCTGTTCGGTGATGCGACAAATACACGGCCATCATCTTCAATATCAATCTCAACACCGGTCTCTTCAATGATTCGGTTGATAACTTTACCGCCGGCTCCTATGACTTCGCGGATTTTGTCAACAGGAATCACCGTTTGAATAATTTTCGGTGCATAAGGTGACAGTTCCTGGCGCGGCTCGCTGATGCACGGTGTGATAACGTCTTCAATGATCTGCAGACGTCCTTTGCGCGTCATGGCCAGTGCATCTCGGATAATGCCATGCGAAAGGCCGTCCACTTTAATGTCAACCTGAATGGATGTTATTCCTTCAGTTGTGCCGGCTACTTTGAAATCCATGTCTCCAAAAAAGTCTTCGATTCCCTGGATATCCATGAAAACCATATAATCGTCTGCTTCCGCATCTTTGACGATGAGGCCAGCAGATATACCGGCAACCGGACGTTTGATCGGAACACCTGCATCCATCAGAGCCAGCGTACTGGCACAGACAGATCCCTGAGATGTTGATCCATTCGACATTGTGACTTCCGAGACGCATCGAATAGCATAAGGAAAATCGTCCTCACTGGGCAGGACCGGAACCAGAGAACGTTCTGCCAATGCACCATGACCGATTTCGCGACGGCCAGGTGAACGCGCGAACTTCGCTTCACCCGTAGAATAGCCGGGCATATTATAGTGATGCATGTATCTTTTTTCATCTTCATTATCCAGGCCATCAAGCTTTTGTATTTTAGACAGCGGCCCCAGTGTGCAGGTTGTCAGCACCTGTGTCTGTCCTCTCTGGAACAGGCCGGTCCCGTGAACACGCGGAAGCAGACCAACATCAGCCGATAAAGGTCTGATTTCATCAAGTCTGCGGCCATCCACACGTCTCTGTTCATTCAACAGATATTCGCGTACCACAAACTTTTCAAGCTGGTCGATTGCATCTGCGGTATATGCTTCCCATTCCGGATCGATTGATACCAAATGGGCTTTTGTCTCGTTTAGCAGTTCGGATACCGCTGCATCACGCTCGCTTTTATCAGCAGCAAGAACCGCATTACGCATCGTTTCATATGCGAAGTCTTTTGTTGCCGCTGTAACAGCTTCCGGCAGTTTATTCGATTCATAGGCAAACTTTTCTTTGCCGATTTCTGCAACGATTGAATTGATGAATGTGCAGAGTTCCTGTATAACTTTATGTCCTTCGACAATACCTTCAAATACCTTATCATCCGGCACTTCGTTGGCATTTGCCTCGATCATGCACACTTTCTTGCTGGTTCCGGCCAGAGTGATAATCATCTCACTCGTTTCACGCTGTTTCTCATCCGGATTAATGACGATTTCTCCGTCAACCAGTCCTACATGAACGCCGGCAATCGGGCCGTTAAATGGAATGTCCGAGATGCAGGTTGCAATTGATGTGCCGATCATCGCGGCAATTTCCGGTGAGCAATCCTGATCAACGGACAACACGAGATTGTTAACCGCAACAGAATTGCGCAGATCTTTTGGGAATAAAGGACGCAGCGGCCGATCGATCACACGAGAGGTCAGGATGGCTTTTTCTGTCGGTCGGCCTTCTCTTTTGATGAAGCCGCCGGGAAATTTGCCAACGCTGTACATTTTTTCCTCGTAATCAACGCTAAGCGGGAAATAGTCGACGCCCTGACGCGGCTCAGGTGAAGCGGTAATGGTTGACAATATTACGGTCTCACCATACCGGATCAGACACGATCCATTCGCGAACTGTGCGATTCGGCCGGTTTCCACGATAAAGGGTCTGCCAGCCAATTCTGTTTGAAAAATTTTCTCCATAAAGGTTCCTCCTCGGGTATGCAGCATATTTGCGCTGCTTGTTCTGAACCCGCGGAGCGGTAGACTGTAGATTCCATTCCCGGACTGTTCCGGACGCGCAATCTACCTGCTACTGCCCGCAGGTTGCTCTCAAATTGTGAAAATGGTGAGCGGAAACCGCTCACCAGAACACGTTTTTACTTTCTGATATTCAGTTTGCTGATAATGGCACGATAACGTTCGATATCGATACGGATCAGATAGTCGAGCATACCGCGTCTCTGGCCGACCATCATCAGAAGGCCACGGCGGGAATGATGATCATTCTTGTGTTCCTTCAAATGCCCGGTGAGATGGTTGATGCGTTCTGTTAAAAGTGCAATCTGTACTTCCGGTGAACCGGTATCGCCCTCGTGTAAACCATAAGTAGCGATCAGTTCTGCTTTTCTCTCTTTGTCCATAGTTCCTCCTTAATGTGCC
>JAAYBY010000108.1 GCA_012729935.1 Clostridiaceae bacterium
GATGCGTTTTTCGCTCAATCAATGTCTTCCGCCTGAATCATCCGGACTTCTGTACGCAATGTTGACCGGTGATAGGGCAAACATGACCGATTCGACACGGATGGACTTCAGACAGTCCGGACTGATGCACTTGACGGCTGTGTCCGGTCTGCACCTGATGTGCCTTCTTTTACCGGTTCGCCGACTCGTTCGGGCCATCGGCCTGAAGCAGAAGCAGAGGGCCCTGGTGCAGCTGCTGATCATCATCCTGTTTGGCTGTCTGACCGGCTGGCGGATATCGGTGATACGTGCCGTCGTGATGACAGGATTTGTCTTGATCGGACAGTCGATGCTTCGGCCGGTTTCAGTCAGCCAGTCCCTTGCGATTGCTGCTTTGATCCTCCAGATGCTGCAGCCGCTAAGCATTCTATCCAGCGGATTCTGGATGTCTTTTTCTGCGACAGCTGCTGTTTTGCTTTACAGTGAGCCGCTCTGTCGAAAGCTGAAGGATCGCTTTCCCCGGCTGCCATCCCGTCTGGTCCAGCCGCTCTGTGTTGTTATATGCGCACAACTGGCGACCAGTCCCTGGGTTTTCGCTATGCAGGGCTGTATATCGCTGACGGCCTGGCTGACCAACCTGATTGCCGGACCCTTGACCGGGCTGATTCTTGTTCAGGGCCTTCTGACACTGCTGGTTTTCCCGATACTGGCTGGTTCTGCAGTCTTTTTACGCTTGCTGTCACTACCGCTTGCCTGGGAGCTGGACGTTCTGCAGGCGATCGCTGCCCGGATGGCCCGATACGGTTTGTTTCGTGTCTACGCACGACAGATGCCGCAGATTCTGGTTCTGATGATCGTCTGGCTGATCCTGATTTCGCTGCTTTACCTGATCTACCGGCGCATCAGACCTTTAAAATACTGGCTGACAGGCGGTCTGACCGTCATTTTTCTGATTAACATCTTGAGCCATCCGCCCGTCTGGTCTCAGTCGACCGGGCAGGTTTGGTTTCTGGATGTCGGCCAAGGAGATGCGATTTTGCTGCAAAGCCGCTGCGGGCACACTGTTCTGGTTGACGGAGGGAATCCCGGTCAAGGTTTTGATGTGCTCATTCCGGCGCTGGACACGTTGGGTATCACACGGTTAAGCGCGGTGATCGTGACTCATCCGCATGAAGACCATGCGGGCGGCCTGGCTGAGCTGGCAGACTACAACCGGATTGAGCGGTTGATTGTTCCTCTGGGATGGTACCGGCAGTACTGTGCAGGGGCGTCTGTTGATCCGGCTGATCGAGAGATGGCCGAGCTGATTGACCTTTGCCGAAGCCGTCAAATTCCTGTGCAGGGTACTGCCGCTCATGATACAATAACCATTGCCGAGGATTTCCGGCTTCAGGTTCTTGATCCACCGGGTGATCTGGGACCTGGAACAATCGTCAAGGATGGTAATGAATGGTCCTTGATCATGCGGGCTGAGCTGGGCGGATTCAGTATTCTGCTGACCGGCGATTGTACACAATCAGCCGAACAGCGGCTCAACCAGGGACAATCCTGGCCGCGGGCAGACGTCCTGAAAGTCGCACATCACGGTTCTGCCCAGACGACCGGACCGGAGATGATCCGTATGGTTCGACCGGATCTTGCGGTGATCAGTGTCGGGGCCAACTGTTACGGTCACCCGTCCGATGTGGTGAGTGAGCAGCTGCAAAGTGAACACTGCGTGGTCTGCCGGACAGACTGGCACGGAACAATCCGGGTCCGCAAAGAGAACGGACAGCTGGTCATCGACCCGGCATGCCGGACTGATGGAGGGACGCATGGCTAGAACCAGAAAACAAAACACACAAGCTGACTTCAACAACCTGAAAGCATCGATCAAACGCGGCGATATTGAGCGTGTCTATGTGCTGACCGGAGAAGAAACATTTCTGATCGAAAACATTGTTGAATCACTGACCGCTGAGCTGATTGAGCCGGGTGCCGTCAACCTCGACCGGTTGGTCTGTTATGGTCAGGGGCGGGGCGGCAAAGTATCTCTGGAACAGATTATGACCGAAGTACGCACGCCGCCTTTTTTGTCTAAGCGGAAACTGGTGATTGTTCGGGAGTCCAACTGGCTTTCAGCCGGCCAGTCAGCCCGGAGAACAGGCAAAGCAGCCGCTTCAGATGAGGATGCTGATGATACAGACAACCCGACTGAGCCGATCAACCGCACAGATGCGCTGATCGACCTGTTTGATCGGGTACCTGATTCAGCCTCTCTTGTCATGATTGAAAACAAAGTCGACCGTCGTTTAAAAAAGCTGATTCAAGCGGTTGAGCGAAACGGGGTCCTTATTTCACTGGAGCGGGCGACACCAAACGTTCTGCAGCAGTGGATCGAGGCTCAATGCCGCCGTCACTCAATCACCATCGACCGCGATACAGCAGAAAGCCTGATCGATCGCTGTGAGGAAAGCATGCAGATCATCGAACAGGAACTGACCAAGATTTTTCTGTTCTGCGAGGCCACGAAGTGCCGGCATTTGACACGTGAGATGATCGACGCGGTGTCCCTGCCGGACCTTCACGGGAGTATTTTCGACCTGACGGATGCCCTGTCTTCCGGACGGATCGTGGAAGCGCTGCGGTTAACGGATACGTTGATCAGCCAGAAACAGCCGATCCAGTTGATCCTGTTTATGCTTTCCCGGCATTTCAGGCAGTTGATCTGTGCAGCAGAACTGAACAAGCGTGATGCGCTCGTGTCTGCACTCAGGATACCGCCTTTTGTGGCCGATCGTCTGATCAGACAAGCCGGCCGGATTAACATCGATCATCTTGAACGACTGTATGCGTCCTGCTTCGAGACGGATGTCTCGATCAAAAGTGGTCGGATATCGGATCGGCTGGCGCTGGAAACGCTGCTCGTGGAAAGTGCTGAAATGATCAGGCAGGGCAGCGGCCATCGTTGACTGTGATGCCGTGCGTTCTCTATAATAGGGAGATTAGCTGCAGAGTGGAAGCAGATCTGTCGAGATCATCTCTGTTGACTGAGAAAGCAAAATAAAACGGACCATTCGAACGAAGATTAAACAAAACAGGACAATCTGATTTTATAGGAGGATCACATGCAGAAAATTCAGATGAAAACACCACTGGTCGAAATGGATGGCGACGAGATGACGCGTATCATCTGGCAGCAGATCAAAGACATCGTGCTCAATCCGTTTATCGATCTGAAAACGGAGTATTTTGATCTGGGGCTTGAAAACCGTGATCGGACCGACGATCAGGTGACGATCGATGCCGCCGTCCGCACACGTGAACTGGGTGTCGCCGTCAAATGTGCCACCATCACACCCAACGCCCAGCGCGTTGAGGAGTATCAGCTGAAAAAAATGTGGAAAAGCCCGAATGGAACCATTCGAGCGATTCTTGACGGAACAGTCTTTCGTGCGCCGATACAGGTTGACTGTATCCAACCTTATGTCATTAACTGGAAAAAGCCGATCACAATCGCCAGGCACGCTTATGGAGACGTGTACCGGAATTCGGAAATGCGTGTTGACGGATCTTGCCGGGCGGAACTTGTTCTGACCGACCGCGATGGCCACGAAAAACGTCAGCTGATTTTCGATTTTGATTCACCCGGTGTCCTGATGGGCATGCACAATCTCGATCACTCGATCGAAAGTTTTGCCCGTGCCTGCATGACGTTTGCCCTCAATCAGAAGCAGGATCTCTGGTTTGCGACCAAAGATACCATATCCAAAACATATGATCATCATTTTAAAGATATTTTCGCCGACATTTATGAGGCTGAATACCGTAAGGATTTTGAGGCGGCCGGGATCTCTTATTTTTATACTTTGATCGATGATGCTGTTGCCCGGGTTATGCGTTCAGAAGGTGGTTTTGTCTGGGCTTGCAAGAATTACGACGGCGATGTGATGAGCGATATGCTGGCATCAGCGAGCGGCAGCCTGGCCATGATGACATCGGTCCTGATGGCACCGGATGGTTCAACCGAGTATGAAGCCGCGCACGGTACGGTGACTCGGCATTATTATCGTTATCTGAAGGGTGAGAAGACATCGACGAACCCGATGGCGACGTTGTTTGCCTGGAGTGGTGCGCTGAGACGGCGAGGCGAAATCGATCAGCTGCCGGAATTAGCCGCCTTTGCCAGCCGGATCGAGCAGGCGGCTCTGGATACGATCAACAGCGGTGCTGTCACCGGTGATTTGAAAGATCTGGTTGAGCTGCCGGAGGTTCGAGTTTTGGATACTGAGGAATTTTTAAAGGCGATTGCCGATCGTCTGAGCTAAGAGACTAACCGTTGGAGGATGACATGAAAGAAAATACAACAGTCCGGGCTTTGTACCGGCTGGCAGAACAGTATATGGATCAGAAGGTTACAGTATCCGGCTGGATACGGACTTTGCGGGATCAGAAGCAATTCGGATTTATCAGTCTGAATGACGGGACTTTTTTCAGCCCGCTGCAGATCGTCTTTAATCGCGATCAACTCGCAAACTATGATGAGATCGCCCGACTCGGCACCGGTTCGGCGATTATTGCGACGGGGCGGATTGTTCCGACGCCGTCTGCACGCCAGCCCTTTGA